>CAPBNZ010000001.1:0-19591 GCA_948585895.1 uncultured Clostridia bacterium
AGAAAAATATATATTATCTTATGAAGAAATTAAGAACATTATAGGATTTCAAATAGATCATTCATTTTTAACTTATAAGAAAGAAGCAAAAGAATATGGATATGAAGCCTACAAAGTATCTATGAAAGAAAAAACAGTAATTTTCAATAAGGTATAACTAGGAATTACAATTCAAAAAGGAGTGATGCTAATTATGAATTATAGTTATGTAATGGGAATTAATAATATTGATATACTTAAACAAAATAATTTTAAAATCAAATATTTTGGAAATAATTATGGAGTTATCTTTGATGACAATAAGATTGAATTGTTTGAAAAATATATATGTGAAACGCTTGAAAATGGATTTTGGAATGAATATCTAGGTAAAGATGGTATTTATCTTTAAATTTGAAAACAGCGAAATAAAAAGATATGTATTAAATAAAGATAATGAAAAAGAAGTACTGAAGTTATGTTGTGAATTTGCAGATTGTAAATTCAAATCTATTGATAAAATGTTAAAAGATAATAGTTTTTATGCGGAAAGTTATTATACAGAAAATATTGGAAAATCCTAGAAATTGTATTTGACAAATACAAAATAATGTGTTATTATTTAATTACAAAATAAATGAACTTTGAATATCGCTAGTATTCAAATCATGACAGTGTGTGTACCACGAATACACATGCTATTTTTTTGTCAAAAAATAGAGCAGACCACGAATCTGCTCTACGACTAAATACAGCTAATTAGTCTTAACTTTGTTGTCATCTTGCATTTGCTTATGTTGTTGTTCTAATTGTTGTTGTAATCTAATGTTTTTTTCTCTTTCTGCTATGTACTTGTCAGCAAAATGCAAAATTAAATCGCTAGTATTCAAAACCATAACCCCCTTTCCGCCTTTTAGAAAAGGCTAGCCTTTCCTTTAACGTAAGGTTGTTAATATATTACTATAATTTTATATTCAAAACAAGCGAACATAATAAAATGTTACAAGTTTTTTCCAATTATTTGTTGTCAAATTTTTATAGATGTAAGATTTTTCGCATAAATAATATCAAATATTGGGTAATTTTTTAAGTAGTAAATTTGATAGATATAAATTAAGAAAAACCTTAATAATTAACGGTTCTAAAATATTAATTTGATAGTTATTCTAAATAACTGAAACATAAATTTTTATAAAAAATAAAAATTTTTTTAATTTACGGTTGGATTTTTGAAAAAATATGGATGTATATATAATAGAGGGATAATTTTTTTAAACTTTTTTAAAATTAGGAAAGGAAAATTTGAAAAAGACCTCTATATATAAAATATGGGATAATTATAAATCAAAGAAAGGGGGAATTGTAATACCATAAAACAATAAAGATATAGTGTTTAACCTTTAAGATAAGCCCTTTAAATCAACGATTTATATGTGAATAATAAAGTTTCTTTAGCATATAAATTGAATAAATATTAATAAATTAACAGGAGAAAATATGAACGAAACATTTAAAATTAATGTGTATTTTGATGAAAAGGGTGAAGAAATCGAAAATTTAATATCTCATTTTTTAATTGATCTATTAGAGAAAAATGGATAATAAATTTTTATTATTTCAGTATTTGAATTCCCTAAAAAGTTAGTTATAATGGATAGGAATTCAAATTGTTTTTATCAAGCATGGGAAGGAGGAGAAATGCTTGAGACAATAAAAACAGTAATTTACAAGGTAGCAATTTATATAAGATTATCCAAAGAAGATGTAGATAAGGGATTTGACGAAAGTGAAAGTATTATCAACCAAAAATCCTTATTAACAGAATATGTAGGAAATTTAGGCTGGGAATATGAATTAGTAGATACTTATATTGATCCAGGATATACAGGTACAAACTTTAATAGACCAGATTTCCAAAGAATGATTAGAGATATCGAAAACGGAAAAGTAAATATGGTCATAACAAAAGACTTATCACGTTTAGGTCGTGATTACATAGAAACAGGAGAATATATTGAAAAATGGTTTCCAGAGCATGAAGTAAGATATGTTTCTGTAACAGATGGGATAGACACTTTTGCCACTAATAATGGCAATAATGATATAGCACCATTTAAATCTATCTTAAATGATATGTATTCCAAAGATTTATCTAAAAAGATTAGGACAGCCTTACATACCATGCAAAAACAAGGAAAATGGGTAGGAGGAAAAACAGCACTAGGATATGTAAAAGACCCAAACGATAAAAACAAATTGATGATATGTGAGCCAGAAGCGGAAATCGTAAAAACTATTTTTAATATGGCAAGTTTACGGAGAAGAAATAGGAACCATTAAAAATTATCTAAATGACAACAAAATACCAACAGCAAATCAATTAAGATACAACAAAGCAACATTTTGGGAAAACAAAACAGTAAAAAACATCTTAAAAAATGAGGTGTATATTGGAAATACAGTCCAAAATAAAAGAAGTAGAATAAGTTATAAAAACAGAAAATTAAGAAGTAATCCACAAGAACAGTGGAACATTGTGGAAAACACACACGAACCAATCATTGAAAAGCAGCTTTTTGACAAAGTACAAAAAATGGTAATTGTGCAAAAATATAATAGAAATGAAAAAAAACATAAGTTTTTATTAGATGGATTATTGTTTTGTTATGAATGCAAACACAAAATAGGAGTAAGAGGAAAGAAAAACGGCTATATGTTTATGATATGTAATAATTATCGTAGAAACTCAAAATTAGGACTTTGTACATCACATGGATTTAGCTATGAATCATTAGAAAAAACAATACTACAATACATAAAGAATTTATTTTTAGCAATCGATAATAAGAAAATAGAATTGAACGTAAAAAACAATCAAACAAAACAAGATTATGGAAAAATGCTAAAACAGAAACAAACAGAAATTAACCTTATAAAAGATAACATAGACAAAATGTATGTTGACAAATTAAACGGTAAAGTTAGCGAAGAAATGTATGAAAGGGTATTTAACAAACTAATCAATGAAGTAAATGAAAAAGAAAAGGAATACAATGAGTTAAAAAACAAAAAAGAAAATGCTATGCAAGATGATAGTAAAGAGATAGAAAACATTGTTAAAGAATTTTTAAAACTAGAAAAGCCGACACCTGAAATAATGAAGGTAATTATTAATAAAATAGAAATACACCAAGATAAGCAGGTAGATATCATTTTTAATTTTAAGAGATTAAATGATATTAATATCAAAAATGCACAAAACGACTAATCTAATATTGGATATTAGATTAGTCGAAACAAAAAAATCAAAACTGTCTATTTTGACATCAACCAGAAGCTATCAGTATGTCAGACAGAGTAATTGTACTAAATGCAAGACCAGGAAGCGTAAAAGATATTCACAAGATAGAGTTTGGAATGGAAAATAGAAATCCAATTAATTGTAGAGAAAATCCTAAATTTAGTCAATATTTCAATACTTTATGGAAGGAGCTTGGAGTCGATGAATAGACAACTAATATCAAAAGAAAGAAAACAATATTTAAAACATAAAAAGTATAAACAGCATATGGTATTATTAACACAAATAGCAATATTAGTGGGATTTCTTGCCATATGGGAAGTATTAGCAAATAAAAAAATAATTGATAGCTTTATGATGAGTCAACCAAGTAGAATATGGGAAACTTTTATGAATTTGAGTTCAAATGACTTAATAGAGCATATAGGAATTACAGTATATGAAACAATAGTAGGATTTTTACTAGGAACAGGATTAGGAATTATAATTGCTATTATTCTATGGTGGTCAGATTTCTTATCAAAAGTAGCGGAACCATATTTAGTTGTGTTAAATAGCTTACCAAAAGTTGCTTTACGGACCTGTTATTATTATATGGGCAGGGGCAGGAATGCCAGCTATTATTGTAATGGCAATAGCAATTTCTTTAATTGTAACAATCTTAGAAAACCTAAATGGATTTTTAAAAACAGACCAAGAAGTTATTAAAATGGCAAAAACCTTTAAAGCAAACAAATGGCAAGTATTGACGAAAATTGTTATACCAGCAAATTTATCGACCTTTATTAACTCTTTAAAAGTTAACATCGGACTTTCTTTAGTTGGTGTGATATCAGGAGAGTTTTTAGTATCAAAAGCAGGACTTGGCTATTTAATTGTATATGGAGGGCAAGTATTTAAACTAGATTTAGTTATGACCAGTGTTATTATATTAGGAATTGTGGCAGGAATTATGTATGCAGCAGTTTTATTATTAGAAAAATTTATCCTAAATTCAAAGAAATTTAAATAAAAACTAAGGAGGGAACATTTTGAAAAAAAGAATTATTGTAATCGTAATTATGCTAGCTGTGTTATTTAGCATAGTAGGAGTTGTTATCAATCAAAAAAATAAAAATAACCAAGAATTAAAAAGCATTAAAGTGAATGAAGTAACACGTTCTGTATTTTATGCACCACAATATGTAGCTATTAATAATGGATATTTCAAAGAAAATGGAATGGATATAGAGTTAACTACAGGGCAAGGAGCAGATGCTGTTATGACAGCCGTATTAGCAAATCAGTGTGATATTGGATTTGCAGGTCCAGAAGCTTCTATTTATGTTTATAATGAAGGAAAAGAAGATTATTGTCAAGTATTTGCACAAATGACAAAAAAAGATGGATCATTTCTAGTTGCTAGAAATCAGACCTCGAATTTTAGTTGGCAAGACTTAAAAGGAAAAACAGTAATTCCAGGAAGAAAAGGTGGAGTACCTTATATGACATTAGAATATGTATTAAAGAAAAATAGATTAGACCCACAAAAGGATGTAGTATTAGATGATAGTATCAAATTCGATTTAATGGCAGGTGCCTTTGCAAGTGGCGATGCAGATTATGTCACATTATTTGAACCAACAGCATCTTTAACACAAAATCAAGAAAAAGGATATGTGGTAGCATCAGTAGGAGAAGCAGCAGGAGAAATTCCATATACAGCTTACTTTACAAAAAAAAGTTATATTGAGAACAATGAAGATACCATTCAAAAATTTACAAATGCCATTTATAAAGGACAACAATGGGTAAAAGAGCATAGTTCAAAAGAAATAGCAGAATCGATACAAAGCTTTTTCCCAGATACAGATGTAGAATTACTAGCAACTGTATTACAAAACTATAAAGATATTGATGCATGGAATGATACACCAATATTAAAAGAAGAAGCATTTAATCGATTAGAAGAAGTTATGACAATGGCTGGAGAATTAAAAGAAAAGGCACCATATGATAAAATTGTCAACAATCAATATGCACAAAAAGCAACGAAATAAATGTTGATACAGAAAAATTAATGGAAAAGCAATAAAACTCTTCTAGCACTTCAATCCAGTTATCTATTATTTTTCACATTTTTATCTTGCAACCGAATCAATAAAGCTTTCTTATAGAGTGTTCTAATCATACTTGTTAGGGCTTATTTGGTTGCTTATCCAGTATTGTAGAGTAATAGTAAATGTATTAAAGTAGTAGAAGAGTTTTATCATTTCTTTTGATTTAGTTAAATTGGTGTTTTAATTTAATTAAAATTGTAATTGAAATAATAAGATTCACACCAACTAGTATTTTTATACTTCCCAATAGAGGCAGTAAGTTTTGTTTTTTAAGATGCTTGGTAAGTATATCAAAATCAATTGTAAAATTATCGTATAAATTTGAACTTACATTTGTATCCATAGAAGTA
Source organism: uncultured Clostridia bacterium (assembly GCA_948585895.1). GTDB lineage: Bacteria > Bacillota > Clostridia > TANB77 > CAG-508 > CAG-269. The sequence continues at coordinate 5,730 of CAPBNZ010000001.1, forward strand.
TTTATATTATTTAATGTTACATAGTTTTTTTCATTTTCGACCTTTAATTGTTTAGTAATAGATTTCATAACATTAATAGAGACCATACTAGTTAAGATTATATTTATGAGAACAATTACTATAATTAAAGCTGTTTTCTTTAATTTATAGCTATCCATGTGTTAAACTAATCATAAATAAATTTAGTAGATTTGTAAACATATTTAAACTTATTTTAATAACTATTATTGAAATAATGAGTTTGCATAATTTTAGCCAGTTATTTAAAATACACCAGAAGCAAGAATTATAGGATAAAAATTTACACATAAATGCCAAAAAAATATTGACATATAAAACTTATAGTGTTATATTTACCAGTGAAAGGAAAGTGATACTATGGAAATTGATTATAAGATAATAGGACAAAGGATAAAAGAAGCAAGAAAAAGGAAAGAATGGTCACAAGAAAAGCTATCAGAAGAAATTGATGTAGCAGTTGCTTATATTAGTCGAATCGAAAGGGGAGAGCAAGTTAATTTAAAACGACTAGCTCAAATTAGTAAGGCATTAGGTATAAGTTTGGAATACTTAATAGAGGGAACGGCAACAGAAGCCTCTAATTATTTGGATAAAGAATTATATGAAACCTTACTTACTTGTACACCAGCAAAACAAAGACTAATTTACAATATAGCAAAAATAGTATCAAATGCAAAGTTTGTATAAAAAATAGGTAATGTTAGGAAAGATAGCCCAGAAATTGAGAAAGAATTGATTTTGTTATTTGGGTTGACAGTATTGACCAAACAGTAATAAGTGGCAATCTTTAGGGGAATTAGCGGAAAAAATAAACTTTACAAAAAAACAAAAATAGTATAAACTTAAATACAGGTGATAATAAATGTATTTAAAAAGACTAGAATTACAAGGATTCAAATCATTTGCAGACAAAACGGTATTAGAATTCAGACCAGGAATAACAGGAGTCATTCGGACCAAATGGGTCTGGAAAAAGTAATATATCAGATGCCATTCGATGGATACTTGGAGAACAAAGTATGAAATCATTAAGAGGAACTAAATCCTTAGATATTATATTTGCAGGAACACAAAACAGAAAATCGTTAGGATTTGCGGAAGCCTCTTTAATATTTGATAATTTAGATGGAGCTTTACCAATTGAATATACAGAAGTAACTGTGACCAGGAAAATATATCGAAGTGGAGAAACAGGATATTTTATTAATAAAGTACCCTGTAGGTTAAAAGATGTATTGGAATTATTTATGGACACAGGAATTGGAAAAGATGGATATTCTATCATTGGACAAGGCAAAATTGATGAGATATTAAGTAACAAATCAGAAGATAGAAGGCATATTTTTGAAGAGGCAGCAGGGATTGTAAAATATAGAACAAGAAAAGCAGAAAGTGAAAAAAAATTAGAACATACAAAATTAAACTTACTTAGAATTAATGATATATTAGCAGAAATAGAAAGTAATATAGACCCATTAAAGATACAATCTGAAAAAGCAAAGAAATATTTAAATTTAAAAGAAGAACTAAAAAGTATAGAAATAGGATTATTTTTATACAATATTGAGAAATATAGAACAAGTTTAGAAGAAATAGTAAAGGAGGAAGAAATCTATACTTCTCAATGTAAAGAAGAGGAAGAAAAGCTAGAGAGAATTAAACAATTAAAAGAGCAGCTAAAAATAGAGATAGATAACATAACCAATCAAATAGAAGAAATGTCAAACGTAGGGTTTGCTAGTCAAAAAGAAATTGAGATGCTAAATTCCGATATCAATGTAGCCAATACTAGAATTCATAATAATAAAGAAAACAAAGAACGATTTGAAAAAGAAATAGAAGAAGCAAAGCAAAGAAAACAAGAATTAGAAGAAGAAAAGAAACAAAAAGAACAAAAGAGAGCAAATTTAAAACAAAATAAAGAGAAATTTGAAAGAGAATTACAAGAAAAAGAAGAAGAACTTGCTAAAATAACACAAAAATTATCTAGTAAAGAGCTAGAAATAGAATCCTATAAAGTACAAGTAGAAAAAAACACAGACAAAAAGTATGAATTACAAGCAGAAAGTCACACACAAGATATCAATTATGAAAATGACCAAAAAAGGCAAAATCAAATTAAAAGTGAAATAGCTAATTATATTTCAGAATTAGATAGTACAAGGCTTAAAAAAGAAGAAATAGCCAAAGAATTTTATGAAATTGAGAGTAAAAGAAATAAAATTGTAAAATCAATTGAAGAAATCAATTGTATAAGAGAAGAAGCAGATAAGAAAATGCACAATTATCAAAATAACATAAATAGCTATCAAAGTGAAATGAGAATAAAAGAATCAAAATTAAAATTTCTAATGGAAACAGAAAAAGAGAAAGAAGGCTATATTAAAAGTGTAAAATCACTTTTAAAAGATTGTGAATCTATAAAAGAGCTAGGAAAAGGAATGCATGGTGTATTAGCAAATGTAATGGAAGTACCAGAAGAATACCAAACAGCAATTGAAATGTGCTTAGGAGCAAGCTTACAGAACATTGTAACTGACACAGAAGCAGATGCCAAAAAATTAGTGGAGCATTTAAGAAAAAACAATTTGGGAAGAGCTTCTTTTTTACCAATTGCATCTGTTAAAGGAAAAAAATTAGAAAAAATAAAAGCACAGGAAAAAGGTTTTATTGGTATTGCGTCTGACTTAATCAAATGTGACAAGCAATATGAACAAATTATCATTAGTTTATTAGGAAGAACTGTAATTGTAGATAACATGGATACAGCCATTAAAGTAGCCAAACAAAACCATTATTCGTTCCGTATTATAACAATAGGAGGGGATGTTATCAATTCATCTGGTAGTATCACAGGCGGTTCTGTTGCAAAGAAAACAGTTAATATTCTAGGAAGAGGAAGAGAAATCGAAAAACTAGAAAAGGAAATTCAAGACTTAAAAATAAAAATCCAAAAATTGGAGAAAGAGAAACAAGAATATGAAGAATCCATACAAGACACGTTAGAAGATGCTACTAGCCTAGAAAAAGAATTGCAAGAAATAGACATTACCTATGCAACCGAAAAACAGAAAGTAGTTGCTATTGACGAAAATATTGTTAGAATGGAAGCAAGACGAGATAGATTGAAAGAAGAACAAGAAAGCTTAGAGAAACAAAAGCATCAAGCAATAGAAAACAAAAAAAATATCAATCAGCAAATACAAGAATTAACAGAAGAAACCGAAAAGCTAACCAAAATCATTTCAGAATTTGCCAAATTAAATAAAGATAACCAAAAACAGGTGGATGATTTAAACTTTGATATTACAAACTTAAAAATATCAGTATCTTCTTTTGATGAAAGTGAATCTTCTATTGAAGAAATTCAAGAAAGAATTGAGATTGAAATGGGAAATGCGAATAAAAGCATTGAAAATAAAAAACATCAAATTGAACAAATTATACAAGATAATGTTGAATTAGAACAATCTATTCAAGAAATCAATGAAAAAATAGATAAAATCAAACAAGAAGTAGAAAATAGTGGAGCTAGAATTGAAGAATGGAAGCAAATAAGGATAGAGAAAAATCAAAAACTAGCAAAACAAGAAGAAGAAATAGTAAACAAATTTAATATCATAGAAGACCTAAAGGCTCAAATTGTAAAAGTAGATGTTAAAAAGACAAAATTAGAAGATGATATCAATCACATCATTAACAAAATGTGGGAAGAATATGAATTGACACCCAATACAGTAGGTGAATATAAAAAGCCAGAAAATATAGCCTTAACTCAAAAGAAAGTAAATCGTTTAAGGACAGAATTAAAAGAATTAGGAAGTGTTAATGTAGATTCTATTGAAGAATATAAAACCATCAAAGAAAGATATGACTTCATGTGTGAACAAAGAGTGGATTTGGAAGATACAATGAGTAAACTAAGAAATGTCATTGCTGACATGACAAAAACAATGAAAGAGCAATTTAAGGCACAATTTGAGATTATCAACAAAAATTTTGAAGAAGTGTTCAAAGAGCTATTTGGTGGTGGAAATGCTTCTTTAAAATTAGAAGATGAAGAAAATATCTTAGAATGTGGCATAGACATAACAGTACAACCGCCAGGAAAGAAATTGCAAAATATGATGTTATTATCTGGTGGCGAAAAGGCTTTTACAGCAATTGCATTATTGTTTGCTATCTTAAAAATTAATCCAGCACCATTTTGTGTATTAGATGAAATCGAAGCAGCATTAGATGATGTAAATGTATATCGATTTGCTGAATATTTAAAGAAATTTTCAAAAGAAACACAGTTTTTAGTAATAACACATAGAAAGGGAACAATGGAAGCAGCAGATACAGTATATGGTGTAACTATGGAGGAAAATGGCATTTCAAAATTGTTATCGATGAAACTTGCCTAAGTGTGAAGTAACGTTGAGAGGTTTTTAGAGATAGCTAGTAATTAAGGTGAAAAATGAAAAAGTTTTTCACCTTAATTAAACTAGAAAAATTTAAATGATAGTAAATCGAAGCATTCCTATTAAAATAAGTAGAATGCCAGAAATAATAGACCAAATGTTATCTGGCCAAGGAGTTAAATTGTGTAGTTTTTTTCCTATTCTATTTCCAAAATTCAGAAAAATAAGTTGAAAAACAGAAATAAACAAAGGAAAAAGAAAAGAATTAATACCAATAATACTACCACAAGCACCAATACAAAAGCAATCCAGAGAAAGAGCAAAGCCTAAAAAGAAAGCTTCTTTACCGTCAATTGAATTAGAACAGTCTAAGTCTGATGAGGTAGGATTTTTAATTATTTTAATCGTAATACCTAAGAAATCAATAAAAAAGCTATAAATTTTTTCTTCTCCTGTATCAATTAGATTAGAAGAAAAGCCTTTTGATTCTAAGTTTATTTTATCTTTACGAATTGCCTGAAAACATACAAAAATTCCCATACCAATTAAAATTACATTTCCTATTAGTTTGGTAGCAAAATCAGAAAAAATGTTTTTTAAAATGTCACCAAACCAAACAGCTAAAACCGATATTAAAAAGGAAATAAAAAACAAAACAACTTTTCCTATGTTGGAAATTCTGGTATTTTTAATTCCATATGTAATTCCAATGCCAAGAGAATCGATGCTACTAGAAAGTGCTAAGAACAACGAATTAATTAACATAAAAACACCTCCTGGATTATCATATGTCGAAAAAAGAAATTTGTTAAAATGTCATAAACAAAGTACAAGCCACATAGAATTTACTGAAAGAGAAAAAGCGTGTCCTAATGTTGTAAATATAAAATATTTGAGGTTGTAAGCCTATAACATTTAGAGAAGCTTTTGACAAAACCATTACAAAGGAGAGAAAATTATGTGGGAAACTTTAAGAAAAGAAGAAGTTTTAAAAAAGCTTGAAACAGATAGGAGAAATGGATTAACAAATGAAGAGGTCAAAAAAAGACAGCAAAAGTATGGTAAGAACAAATTAAAAGACAAGCCAAAAGAAAGCATTTTTATCAAATTTATAAAACAATTTAATGACTTTATGATTATTATTTTAATGATAGCTTCTATTGTTTCAGCAGTTGTTTCAAACATACAAGGAGAGAACGATTACATAGATTCTATCATTATTATTGCAATTGTAGTTCTAAATGCTATCATGGGGGTTGTGCAAGAAGCCAAAGCCGAAAAGTCAATAGAAGCTTTGCAAGAAATGGCACCACCAAAAGCCAAAGTAACAAGAAATGGAGTAACCAATGAAGTAAATAGTGAAGAATTAGTACCAGGAGATATCATTATGTTAGAAGCAGGAAATTATGTGCCAGCAGATAGTAGAATTATAGAAAGTTTTAATTTAAAAATAGAAGAATCTAGTTTAACAGGAGAAACAGAACCTGTTTTAAAAGAGGCAGATAAAATTTGTAAAACCAATATTGCAATTCGGGGATATGAATAATATGGCATTTATGGCAAGTATTGTAGTAAATGGACATGGAAAAGCAATTGTAACAGAAACAGGAATGCAGACAAGAGTTGGGAAAATTGCTAACATGATAATAGAAGACGAAGCACCAGAAACGCCAATTCAAAAAAGATTAGGGCAAGTAGGAAAAATATTGGGAATTATTTGTTTAGCTATCTGTTTGATTATTTTTGTTATAGGGCTTATCAAAAACATAGATCCAATTGAAATGTTTATGACTTCTGTAGGTTTAGCAGTAGCTGCTATACCAGAAGGATTACCAGCAATTGTAACGATTATGCTATCTATTGGGGTTACCAAAATGGCAAAGAAAAATAGTATTATTAGAAAATTACCAGCAGTTGAAACTTTGGGAAGCTCTTCTGTTATCTGTTCAGACAAAACAGGAACGTTAACACAAAACAAAATGACAGTAGTTGAAGTTAACAGCAAAGATGCAAATTTTACAACAGAGCTTGCCTGTATGTGTACAGATTGCGATATCTTATATGAAAATGGAAATACACAAGTAAATGGTGAACCAACTGAAGTAGCTATTGTTAATCAAGGATTAAGCCATGGAAAAAACAAAAATGAATTATATATGGCTATGCCAAGAGTAAATGAAATTCCATTTGATTCAAATCGAAAAATGATGACTACAATTCATCGAATTGGAAATAAATATAGAATTATAACAAAAGGTGCACCAGATGTTTTATTAGAAAAATGCCAAAAGCAAATAAATGGAGCATTAGGACAGGCAACTATCCTAGAAAAAGCAAAAATTCAAAAAGAAAACGAGAAAATGGCACAAAAGGCATTAAGAGTCATAGCAGTAGGGTATAAAGATTTGGACTTTTTACCACAAAAAATAGATACCAATACAATAGAAAATAATTTGATTTTTGTGGGATTAATTGGTATGATAGACCCGCCAAGAGAAGGGGTAAAAGAAGCTGTTAAAACTTGCAAAAGAGCAGGTATCAAAACTGTTATGATAACAGGAGACCATATAGCAACAGCAAAAGCAATAGCGAAAGAATTGAACATATTAAATTCGAATGATAAATCCATTACAGGTCAAGAATTAGATAAAATACCACAAAAGGAATTGGAAAGAAACATAGCAGATTATTCTGTATTTGCAAGAGTAACACCAGAGCATAAAGTAAGAATTGTCAAAGCATGGCAAAAGACAGGAGCGGTAGTTGCAATGACAGGAGATGGGGTAAACGATAGCCCTGCTTTAAAAAATGCAGACATCGGAATTGCTATGGGGAAAAATGGAACTGATGTAGCAAAAAATGCAGCTGATATGATTTTGGCAGATGATAACTTTGTAACTATTGTAGAAGCAGTAAAACAAGGAAGAAATATTTACGATAATATTAGAAAAGCAATTCATTTTTTAATTGCTACTAATATAGGAGAAATCGTAACCATATTTATGGGATTAGTGCTAGGATTAAAATCGCCATTATTAGCTATCCAATTATTATGGATTAATCTAGTAACAGATTCTTTGCCAGCAATTAGCCTTGGACTAGAGCCAGCAGACAAAGAGATTATGCATCGAAAACCAGTGGATAGTAGGAAGGGAATTTTTGCAGATGGTTTATGGAATAAGATTATAGTAGAAGGTATTATGATTGGCATGTTAACCTTAGTTGCCTTTAGTCTAGGAAATAAATTTTTTGGGTTAGAAGTAGGAAGAACCATGGCATTTCTTTCTATGGGATTACTAGAACTTATCCACAGTTTTAACATAAAAAGTGAACAATCTATTTTTAAAATAGGAATTTTAGAAAATAAATTTCTAATAGGAAGCTTTATCCTAGGAACAATCGTCCAAATCTCAGTGGCGTTAATACCAGTTTTGGCTGAAATTTTCCAATTAGTTCCTTTAAATCAAACACAGTGGTTGATTACAATTATTATTTCATTTTTGCCGATACCAATTATGGAATTACAAAAAAAATTAAATGAAGTGAAATTTGGAACATCTACTTTTATAGTAAAGAAGCAAGCTTAGGCTTGCTCTTTTCTATATAACGGAAATACATTCTGCAGAAAATTTTTATATAGAATTTTCGCGAACGAATAAAGAGGCTGTTCTGGCATTTGGTTCTATAACATTGGCTGAATACAAATAGAATAAAAACTTAAGAATAAATTAATTGACAGGATAGTAAGTGTATCATATAATTCCACATAAGGAAGGGAAGAAACAATGGAACTAGAAGAAAAAATAGATAAAAAAGAGGGACTAACAGAACAACAAGTAAAACAAAGGCAAGAAGCAGGCTTAGTAAATTATGATACAACAGTACCAACTAAAAGTATCAAAAGAATATTGTTAGATAATTTTTTAACTCTATTTAACTTTCTAAACTTATTTTTAGGAATTGCCGTTTTTTTAGTTGGTTCTTATAAAAACATGCTATTTTTAGGAATTGTAATTATCAATACAGCTATTAGTAGTATACAAGAAATTCATTCTAAAAAAGTAGTAGACAAGCTTTCGATTATGGTTAGTAGGAAAGCAAGAGTGATTCGAAATGGGAAGAAGCAAGAAGTATCGATTCATGAATTGGTACGAGATGACATCATAGAATTCAATACAGGAAATCAAATTGCAACAGATAGTATCATTTTAGAGGGAAAAGTGCAAGTAAATGAAGCCTTTATTACAGGAGAGTCAGATAGTATTTATAAAAAAGAAGGAGATATGATTCTTTCAGGAAGTCATATCATTAGTGGGAAATGTATTGCAAAAGTAGAACACATAGGAGAAGAAAATTATACAGCAAAAATTTCAAAAGATGCAAAATATATTAAAAAAGTTAATTCAGAAATAATGAATTCTTTGAATAAAATTATAAAGTTTTTAACTTTTGCTATGATACCAATAGGAATGGCATTATTTTATACCCAATTAAATATTGAAGATACTAGCTTTCAAGATGCTGTAGTAAAAAGTGTGGCAGCTGTTATTGGAATGATACCAGAAGGATTAGTTCTTCTGACTAGTACAGTCCTTGCAGTAAGCATTATTAGACTTTCGAAATCTAAGGTTCTAGTACAAGAATTATATTGTATTGAAACTTTAGCAAGAGTCGATACACTTTGTTTAGACAAAACAGGTACTCTAACAGAAGGGAATATGGAAGTTAGGGATTTTATCCCTATAAGCAGAACGAAAGAAGAAATGAGTAATATATTATCCAATATAGCCCAATTTTCAGAAGACGAAAATGCTACAATGGAAGCGATTAGAAATAGATTTACTAAGATAGAAAGAGAATGGACACCAGTAAAAAAAATAGCCTTTTCTTCACAAACAAAATGGTCAGGTATTACCTTTCAAGAGGAAGGAACCTATTTATTAGGAGCACCTGAATTTGTATTAAAGGAGAGTTTTATAAAATATAGGGATAGAATACAAGAATATGCTAAAGATTATAGAGTATTGGTATTAGCCCATTCTATCAAGGAGGCTAAAAATAATCAATTACCAGAAGAAATACAAATAATTGGCTATGTTTTATTATTAGACAAAATTCGAAAAGAAGCAAAACAAACACTTCAATACTTTGATAAACAAGGGGTAGCCATTAAAATTATTTCTGGAGACAATCCAATTACTGTTTCCAAAATAGCAAAACAAGTGGGAGTAAAAAATTACAAACAATACATAGATATGTCAACAATAGAAGAAAAAAAAGAAATAGAACAAATTGCATCTCAATATACAATTTTTGGAAGAGTATCACCAGCACAAAAAAGAATTTTAGTAGAAGCCTTACAAAAGGAGGGAAAAACAGTTGCTATGACTGGTGATGGAGTCAATGACGTTTTAGCACTAAAAGCAGCAGATTGTAGTATTGCTATGGCAAATGGAAGTGATGCAACAAAGTCAGTATCACAATTAATTTTATTAGATTCGAACTTTGCCTCTATGCCTAAAGTAGTAGCAGAAGGAAGAAGAACGATTAATAATATGCAGCGTTCTGCTACACTATTTTTAATAAAAACCATATATTCTGGATTACTTGCGATTATGTTTTTAATGATGCAAGAGCAATATCCATTTATGCCAATACAAATGAGTTTAATTAGTACAATAACCATAGGTTTACCATCTTTTATATTAGCATTAGAACCCAATAGAGAACGAATTCAGGGAGGATTTTTACGAACGGTTATTAGGAGAGCTATACCAACTGGATTAGCAGTTGTCCTTAATATATTTGCAATTGCGTATTTGAATAAAAAAGAAGTCATTTCACAAGAACAGTATTCAAGTTTATGTGTAATTAGCACAGGAATTTGTGGAATTTTATTGTTATTTACTTTAGTAAAAGCAAGAAAAAGTGAGAAGACAAAATTACCAATTTCTATTTTTAGATTGTCATTAGCAATTATGGTTACTGCATTATTTACTTTAGGACTAACTGTTTTTGATTGGTGGTTTAATATTGTGCCACTTGTACCAATAGCAAAATTAATAATAAAGATAATCATGATTTCAATTATTAATTTCACAATATTAACGATTCTATTTAAAAAAATACTGGTTAAAGAGGAATAAGAAGGTTTTAGATAGCATTTTAAATGCTATGCATATCATATCATTCTTGCAAGAAAAATAAAAGCATGATAAAATAGGAGCTAGGAGGAGAACGATGAAAGTAGCAATTGGTCAAGATAGTCATAAAATAGACGATAAGAATAAAGATAAAAAGTTAGTATTGGGAGGCATTGAATTCAAAGAAAATTATTCATTAGTAGCCAATAGTGATGGAGATGTTGTCTTACATGCAGTTACCAATGCCATTTCAGGTATTACCTGTAAAAACATATTAGGGAAAATTGCGGATGACATGTGTAAAAGAGGAATTACAGATAGTGAGGAATATTTAAAAGAAGCATTAAAATATTTAGAGGGACAAATTATACACTTGTCAATAGCTATTGAATGTCAAACGCCTAAAATAAATCCTAAAATAGAAGAAATGAGAAGAAATTTAGCAAGAATTTTAGAAATAAAAGAAAATTGTATAGGAATAACAGCTACTACAGGGGAAGGTTTAACAGAATTTGGAAAGGGAAATGGAATTAGTGCATTTGCTTGTCTTACAGTAGAAACGTTTCATCCCATAGAGAGAAAACACCTAAAGGGGGATGAAAATTAAATTGAAGGGAATCTATACAAAAGCAAGAGCGAAAATAAATTTAACTTTAGAAGTAATAGGAAAAAGAGAAGATAACTATCATAATATTAAATCTGTTTTCCAAAAGATTAATCTATATGATGAATTGTATATCCAAAAAACGAAAACGAATGAAATAAAAATCAGAAGCAATACAAAGGAATTAAACAACAAGAAAAATATCCTTTATAAAGCTTATGAAAAGTTAAAGGAAACAAATCCCAATATTACAGGAATTGAAGTAAGATTAAACAAAAAAATTCCAATGCAAGCAGGACTGGCAGGAGGAAGTACAGATTGTGCTAGTTTTTTATTAGGTATGAATCAATTATTTGACTTAAAATTATCAAAGGAAGAAATAAAAAACATAGGGAAGAGTTTAGGAGCAGATGTAGTGCCTTGTTTATATAACAAAGCAGTGTTAGCGGAAGGAATCGGTGATATCATAACACCAATTCCTACCAATTTCAAATATTATATTATTATAATTAAACCAGATATATCATGTAATACCAAAAAAATGTATAAAAAGATAGATGAAAAAAAGAGATTCATGCAGACAAAAAACTCAGATAAAATGGTAAAAGCATTACAACAAAAGGACATAGAGTTATTGACAAATAATCTATATAATATATTTGAAGAAGCCTTGGAAGAAAAACATATTTTACAAGGTATAAAAGAAGCACTTATACACCAAGGAGCGATTCGGAAGTTTAATGACAGGTTCGGGGTCTTGTGTTTATGGCATATTTGAAGACAAAAGAATAGCTAAATTAGCCTATAACCAATTAAAAAAGAAATATCAAACCTATCTATGTACTTCCTATAATTCTAGTAAGGAGTTAAAAATATGATAGAAGGAAAAACAGTAACAGGAGTCATATTAGTGGCAGGAAACAGCACTCGATATGGAAAAAACAGGAATAAAAATTTTGAGATAATAAATGGAGAAACAGTATTGTCATATAGTTTAAAAGCATTTGAGAAAAATACTTATATCGATACTATCATAATAGGGGCAAAAGAAGAGGAAATGGCAACTATCCAGAATATCATCAAAAAGGAGAAACTAAAAAAAACGATTCATATTGTTTTGGGAGGAAATAGTAGACAAGAAACGGTTTATCATTGTATCCAAAAAACAGACTCAGACATAGTAATCATTCATGATGGAGCAAGACCAGCAATCAAACAAGTTTATATCAATCAGTGCATAGAATGTATGAAAGAATATAGTGGGGTAACCATAGGGGTTCGTTCTAAAGACACGATAAAGATTACAGATGATAATAACATAGTAATGAATACTACAAAAAGAAGTAACACATGGGTCATACAAACACCACAATGTTTTGAAAGAAAAATATTATTGGAGATGCATAAAAAATATAAAGAGGAAGAAGTAACCGATGATTGTATGTTGTTAGAAAAAAATAACAATCAAGTAAAAATAATAGAAGGAGACTATACCAATATAAAAATTACTACGTATGAAGATAAGAAGATAATAGAAGAATTTATTAAGAAAGAGCTTGCAAAATAGAAAAAGATATGATAAAATAGCTGTGCTTAAAAGTAGCACAGCTTTTTTAAGTTGAGATGTATCCAATCTCTACTTACCAGAAACAAGGTAGGTTATCAATCCAAAGGGAGGTGAAAATAATGAATCAATACGAAAGTATTATCATTGTTAATCCTAATTTAGACGAAGCAGGTTTGAAAGCTTTAGAAGAAAAATTCACAGGATTAATCAATGAAAACGGAAAAGTAGAATCAGTAGAATATATGGGTAAAAAGAAATTAGCTTATGAAATCAAAAAATTTAGTGAAGGTACATACTTATTATTCAACTTTGAGGCAAAACCAGATTCTATCAAAGAACTTGAAAGAGTTTATAGAATTACAGATGATATCATGAAATTTATCGTAGTAAAAAAATAAGTGATTTCATAGGATTCCGTGGAATCAAAGAAAACGAAACAAAATTAAATAAAGAGAGGGGCCTTTATTTAAAGTAAAGAAAGGTGATATAAAATGAACAAAGTAATATTAATGGGAAGACTAACAAGAGATCCAGAAACAAGATACACACAAACAAATAATACATTAGTATCTTCTTTCAGTTTAGCAGTCAATCGAAGATTTGCAAGACAGGGAGAAGAAAGGCAAGCGGACTTCATCAATATAGTAGCATGGAGTAAGTTAGGAGAATTTTGTAGCAAATACTTTAAGAAAGGTCAACAAGTAGGAGTAATTGGAAGAATACAAACAAGAACTTGGGATGACGACCAAGGAAATAAACATTATGTAACAGAAGTGGTAGCAGAAGAAGCATATTTTGCAGATAGTAAAAGAGATGGAGAAGCAAGTGCAAATTCTTTTGAAAACACATTTGGAAATACAGCACCTGGAAATATGGGGTCAGACTTTGAAGTATCATCCAGTGATGACCTACCATTCTAAACAAAAAGAGGGGGGAATAAAAGAAAATGGCAGATAAAAAACAAAATAAAAGAAATAACAACAAAAATTATGATGAGGATTACAATCCAAGATTCAGAAAGCAGAGAAAAAAAGTATGTGTATTATGTAGTGATAAAAACTTTGTATTAGACTATAAAAATCCAGAACAATTAAGAAAATTCATTAATGATAAAGGGAAAA
>CAPBNZ010000001.1:19609-19831 GCA_948585895.1 uncultured Clostridia bacterium
TACCAAGAAGAACAACAGGATGTTGTGCAAAACATCAAAGAGATATTACAACAGCAGTAAAAAGAGCAAGACATATTGCTGTTTTACCATATGCACAAAACTAATTTATATAAAGAAAGAAAACCACTGAGATATCAGTGGTTTTTAGTATTTTATGGGATAGAAAATTTCTATAAAAATTTCATAAACGAAAAAAAATGCCCTGCTGCCATATGGCATTAG
>CAPBNZ010000001.1:19843-59025 GCA_948585895.1 uncultured Clostridia bacterium
ACTTGGAACAAGTCATTTCCGTTTTTTTTGTAAATCTTGGAGGATTCTCCTTGACCATGAATTATCATGGGGAGTTCCTTTTAAAATCTTTTTCTTTTTTCGTCTGTTTTTTCTTGACATAACTTGTTCTCCTTTCCATTTGATACAAAAATTATAACATAAATTAATGTAAAAATCAAATAAGGTAAAAAATATAGTGTAGGTATAGTGGCTATTTGGTAAAGACTATGGGGGAAAGGAAGAAATCTTCCAGTACATTTGTTTAAACTAATTATATTTTCATTCTAAAATCATTTACAATAAAAAAGTCATATGATATAATCAAAATAGTTAGCATAAAGAATTAAATAATGCTATAAAGAGGTGAAAAAATTGAATCAAATATTAAGTACAGAGAACAACTCAAAAGGAAAAGGGAAAAAAAGTAAGATAAGAAATAGAGGACCAATAGAAATTAGTCAAATACTAAAATTCTTTTCTATTGCTATATTAATATTTGGGGTATTTATGATTGGTTCAGGTTCGTATTCCATGTACAAAGAGTCAACTAAAAAAGCAGAAAACACGAAGCCAGTTATTTATGTAGAGCAAACAGCAGAAGCAGAAGTATCATTAAAAGTAGCACATGATAAAGCATTAGCAAAAATAATTTATGGTTGGAATGAAGAAGAGAAAACAGAAGTACCTTGCAATGGAAAAAAAGAAATGGAAACTAAAATACAAATGCCAATAGGTACGAATACCTTAATTATACAAGCAAGTGATGTAAATGGGCAAGAGATTGAATACAAAAAAGTATATACCATAGAGGGAAATATCAATATCAATGTTGAGCCACAAGGAAATAATTTAAAGATAAGTGCAGAAGGAAAGAATCAGCTTTTATATATGACTTATCGATGGGATCAAGAAGAAGAAACAAAAATTGATATTAATGATAATCAAATAGAAGAAGTAATTGAGATACCAAAAGGTTTGCATACTTTAACCATAATTGTTGTAGATGAAAACAATGAAACAGAAACAAAAGAACAAGAAGTAAATGGTGTAACTAAACCAAAGCTAAAAGTAACAACAGATGGTTCTAATAATTTTATTATAAAAGCTTCCGATGAACAAGGACTTACAAGAGTAGAATTTATTATCAATGAAACTGAAAAATATAGATTAGATTTAACAAAAGCATATGAATCAGTAGAAGAAAGAAAAGAATTTGAGTATTCATATCCATTACATGATGGAGAAAACAAGTTAGAAGTAACGATATACAATGAAAGTAATGTATCAGAAACGTTTAAAGCACGTGTTAACAAATAAGGGGAAAATATGAACATGAATCTATTGGAATTAATAACTTATTTTATCATATATTCATTTTTAGGATGGGTTATGGAGTCAATTCTAAGATCCATTTGTGAAAGAAAAATAATCAATACAGGCTTTTTAAGAGGACCGTTTTGTCCAATCTATGGAATAGGAGCTACTATCATGTTTCTATTCTTAGAAGGATTTGAAGATAAACCAATACTATTATTTGGAATTGCTATTATTTTACTAACAGCTTGGGAATATGCAGTAGGTGTATTATTAGAAAGCCTGTTTCACACAAAGTATTGGGATTATTCCAATCATAAATTCAATTTTCAAGGAAGAATTTGTTTAACCAATTCAATTTGTTGGGGAATATTGGGTGTACTATTTGTAAAATACATTCATCCATTTGTACAAGGAATAATAGCCAAAATTGATATTAACTTATTAAATTATATCGTAGCTATTTTATTTACAATTTTTATAGTAGATACGATTACATCTATCATTCATGTAAAAAATATGAAAGCAACTTTAGAAAAAATAGAAAACATTAACAAAGAAATTAAAGAGAAACTAAAAGAAATTAAAAAGATAAAAGAAGAAAAGGTAATTAATACAGAAAGTATACAAAAAATGATAGAGGTTCTAAAAAAGAAAAGAAACAAAACAATTCTACATTTATATAGAAATGTATATCGTCTAAAAAAGGCTTTTCCAGCTATTAATACAAAAGAAATTACAGAGATATTAAATCAAAAAATAGAATTAAGAAAAAAAAGAGTAAAAAACAAAGAAAAGGACTTGAAATAATCAAGTCTTTTTGTATATAATGAAGAAAAAATAAGTGGAGGAAAATTTTGAATGATGCAAGATGTATATATAATTGATGATGATGATGCATCTATTGTCATATTTAGAGAATTATTTAGAAATGATGCAGAATATAAATTTACTAGTGTAAAAACAGAACAAATCGACATTGCTTTAAAAAATATTCCATCCTTAATTGTTATTAATGAAGATGCTATAGATCGAGATGTTGTAGATTTATGTAGGAAAATACGAAAAGATGAAGATAACACCATAACACCAGTTATTGTTGTATCATCAAAAGGAGAAAGAGAACATCGACTAAAAATATTACAAGAATCAATAGAATATTTTATAAAAAAGCCAGTCGATGAGCAATATTTATACTATACTGTAAAGAATTTAAGCAGACTGCTTTCTACAAACAGAAGAATAAGTCCATTAACAGGACTACCAGGAAATGTACAAATACATGCAGAATTGAAGAAAAGAATGTTAAAAAAAGATGCTTTCTGTGTATTGTATTTAGATTTAGATAATTTTAAAGCCTATAATGATGTATATGGATTCTTAAAAGGAGACCAAATTATAGAATTTACAGCAGAAACCATTAGTAACTGTATTCATCAAAGTGGAATGGAAAATACCTTTATTGGGCATATTGGACGGAGACGATTTCGTAGCACTCATACCAGGGAATACCTGTGAAAAGTTATGTCAAAATATTTTAGCACATTTTGATCAAAATGTAGGACAATATTTTACAGAGGATGACTTAGAAAAAGGATATATAGAAGTAGCCAATAGAAAAGGAATTATTGAACAGTTTCCACTAACATCTTTATCTATAGGTGTAGTTGTAGCGGATGTAGGAAGATTTAGCAATGTTTTAGAAATTGGAGAAATTGGAGCACAAGTAAAACATGCAGCTAAATCTGTTATGGGAAGTAGTTATGCTGTAGACAGAAGAAAATAAAATTCTTATGATTGCCAAAGTTTTAATTTTGAATGAATCATAGCATGATGTATTTTGGTTTAAAGGAATAAAAAAGGAAAACTCTAAATATAAATAATAATAAATATTTATATTAGGAGTTTTTTTATATGATAGTAATTAAGAAAAAAAGAATTCAAATAATGATATCTTGTTTATTGATAGGAATTTTTGCATTTTCTTTTCAAATTGCAAACAATCAGAAGGAATTAGTGGAAAATACGAATGATAAAAAACAAAATACTGTATCAACAACAGCAACGCCAGCATCAGGAAAGACAATTGTAGTAGATGCTGGACACGGTGTGCCAGATGAACGGTGCACAAAGTAGTAGAGGTACAACAGAAGCAGAAACCAATTTAAAAATTGCGTTGAAACTACAAAATCTATTAGAAACAAGTGGAAGTACAGTTATATTAACACGTTCTGATGAAAATGCCATTTATGACTTAAATAGTCAAACCCTAAAGCAAAAGAAAATTTCAGATATTCATAACAGAGTGAAAATAGGAAATGAATCTAGTGCAGATATTTTTGTTAGTATTCATTTAAACAAAATCCCACAGCAACAATATTGGGGATGGCAGTGTTTTTATAAAAATGGAGATGATAAAAGTATAAATTTGGCAAAACAGATACAAGCTAACTTAAATGAGGCAATTCAAAAAGAAAATAAAAGAGTAGCCATGAAGTTAGATACTGTTTATATTATGAAACATGTAGAAATACCAATTTCAATTGTAGAGTGTGGTTTTTTATCTAATCCAGAAGAAGAAAAACAGTTACTAGAAGATGACTATCAAAATAAATTAGCTTGGGGAATTTATAATGGAATTATGGATTATTTTAATGAAGTAAAGAATGAAACAATAAATACTATTAACTAAATAATAAAAGGGTTGATAATAAGTAAGAAAAATGATATAATATGGAAAAAAATAGGAGATAATAGACGAATGAACCAAGAACCATTGAAATGGAGAAAGCACTTAATGTTGCCCACATTTCGGATTAAGGACAATGGAGGATTTGCAAAATGAAATTCATCGATATCAATATTCAGATATCAAAAAATTAATGATGGATATAAGAAGTGATATGAAAAGAGAAGCAGAAAAAAATAACTTATATACCATTTCACTCATAAAAAATAACCAACTTCATAAACTTCCCAATATAAATGTAAGGAATGGGGAAGAGTTGAAAGCCTTTTATCAAAAATATTCTTTGGTAAAAGACTATTCAGAAATTTGGTTTTGTAAGAAGAAACAAAACAAGGAGCAAAATTTTTCGATAGGAAGAATTTCTTTTGAAACCAGAAATCAGCGTAGTAGTATAGATTACCAGACCATGGAACAAGTATGGAATGTAAGTCATAGAAATATTGAAGGCTATACAAATCAATATAATAAAGCTTACATAAGAGTATCCAGAATAGCTTGGGGAATGAGATATTCGATAGAAGCATTAAAAGTTCCAAAAGATAATAATTTAGACAAAGAAAAGATGATTTTGGAATTTACAGAAGTAGTAAAAGAGATAGAAAGAAGAAGAGAAAAAATAGAGAATTTTGAGAACTATTTAGAATCATTAGAAATTAATCAATTTAGTTTAGAATATTTATTTCAAGAAGGAAAATTTTTATTTATCGATTGGGATTCACAAGATGACTTAAAAGCGATTAATGGAATGATTAGAGAGGAGAAACAAAGAGAATGACACAAACCAACAATATATTTTCAAATCCCCAAGAATATTTGGATGAAATAATTCAAAAAGTAAGAATACCAGAGGAAAAGAGAAAAAAATTTGAAGGAAAAAGTCTGGCTAGTATTTTTCCAACCAAATTTTGTGATGCAGGGTGTGCACACTGTTTTTTCAAATCGGGAAAAGCAATTGAAAAAATACCACAAGAACAGTGTGAATTTTCAGATTATGGAATAGATAAGTTTATTGAATTTATCAATCAATCAAATAATGGTTACTTGTTAGTAATAGGTGGGGGAGAACCCTTTAAAAAATATGAGCAAGTTTTAAAAATTGTGCAAAAAGTAAAAACAGATAGACTTATATTAGTAACTAATGGGATGTGGGCTCAAGATTATGAACAAGCTAAAAAAGTAATATTCGAATTATATGCAAATTTTAAAAAAAGAGAAACCAAAACCAAGTTAATTCTAAGATTAAGTATAGATAAATGGCATATGAAGCAGCTAGGATATGAATTAATAAATCATATCATAGACATCTATAAAAAATATTTTAGAGAAGAGGAAGACTTTGAGTTACAATTACATACTTTAATTGGAGATAATGTAATAGAAAAAATGCAAGAACAGAGAAAGGATTTTGAAATAATTCGTACAAATGAGACGGGAATATCTGATAATGAGGAAGTAGTCAAAATAAGTCCATATCGATGTAGATTAAACTTTAAAGATGGTTATGTTATTTATGTAGGAATTGCTAAAATCTTTCATTCTACCTTAAAACCTAACTTAAATAAGGAAAACGAGGCAATAAAAGAAGCAATTCAAATTTTTGATGATGATATGGAATTTAGTGCTTTTGATAATCCATCTGTTATACCAAATAAAAATGGAACAATAGGACTTAATTTTTGGGTCAATTATAATGGAAACATAGCATTATGGGGAAATCAGCAATTAACCGATTTAAAAAATGTATATTGTGATAGCTACGAAGAGGTAATCCATGCTAATTTTAACAATATCATTTCTTATTCTTTTTTAGATAAAGGTTATCAAAATCGAGTTCGAATCATAGAGGAAATCAATCATAAAGCAGTTATTAGGTCAAAAGTAATAAACATCAGAGATTATGCAGGTGCAGCTATTTTAGAAGAAAAACACACAACACTTTATTACGCCATTCGAATGATACAAGATTATTTAAAAGAAGGAATATTAAAAAAAGAAGATTTAAAAGAGTTATCAAAAAATTTAAAAGAGGCAATTAATTTAGAAATAAAAGATTTAATCAACTGGTATGAAAATTCTACTTATAGTATCATTACGCAATACATAGAAAGAGAAAAATTTATTGAGGAAGAATGGAGAGACTTATTTGAGCTTATTCATTTAGGACATTATGATGTAACA
Organism: uncultured Clostridia bacterium; assembly: GCA_948585895.1. Taxonomy (GTDB): domain Bacteria; phylum Bacillota; class Clostridia; order TANB77; family CAG-508; genus CAG-269. The sequence continues at coordinate 26,085 of CAPBNZ010000001.1, forward strand.
GAAAAACAAATACAAGAAGGAATTACTTTTTATAATAGTAAAGCACGAAGTCAGATTACAAAGGTATCTGAAATAAAAGACAACACAAGAGAACAGTATGATAGATTAAATGAAAAGATAACCTACATGAAAAAAGAAGCAATAGAATTTTGCAAAAATAAAAATTATGTGATAAAAAAAAGATTTAAAACTCCATCAGCAGTAATGCTAATGTTAATAAGAAATAAAAATGGAAAAGAACAAATTTTATTGCAAAAGAGGAAAAATACAGGATATATGGATGGTTATTATGATTTTGGAGCATCAGGACATGTAGAAAATAAAGAAACTATGAAAATGGCACTAATAAGAGAAACAAAAGAAGAAATTGGAATAAAAATAGATAAAAAAGAGATAGAATTTGTAACTATGGTACATGACATTCGCAAAAATATATATTTAAATGTTTATTTTAAAGTAACCCAATGGCAAGGAGAACCAAAAATAAATGAAGTAGATAAAATAGAAGAGATAAAATGGTTTGATTTAGATAATTTACCCAATAATTTAATAGAAAATAGAAAAGAAGCAATTAAAAATTACCAAAAAGGCATTTTTTACAGTGAGATTCAATAAATTCTTTGCTTTTTGCAAAGGGAAGTGATATAATAAAAAGAGATATAGATTTAAAGGGGGAAATGATATGGAAAGTGATGAAGGAGAGAAACAGAGAAAAAATAAAAGAAATAAAATTGCATCCATTATATTAAGAAATGCCAAAAAGGAAGTTCTATATAAAGAAAATAAATTGAAGCGAAAGCTAACCAAAGAGGAAAGACAGGATGTGATAAGAAGTACCACCAAAAAATTAGGAACGAGAGTAGCAATTTTTGCTGGAACACTTGCTTTATCGTTTGGAGGAGGATATTTACTAAATACAGGAAGTGGAAAGATAGAAGGTGTAAACAAAACAGAAAAGGGAATAGAAATAGATACAGCAGAACTAGAAGGAAATGTTGACATACTCTTAAAAAGAGAACAAGGAGGTTTTAAAGAAAGATACAAGGTTTCAGACAATGGAGATATAGCAATGGAGAAAGGTGTATCGATAAATCCGATACAAATTTTTGAGCAAGTAGAAAAAGAGATAGATGAATTAGATAGTACATTAGATGTTTGGGATTATATGGAAAATATTTATGAACAAGCATACCTTAAGGAACATGGAGAACCAGTAAAAGTAGTACATATATTCAAAGAAGCAAAAGATTTTGGCAAGTCAGTAATACGAATTTTTGGTAATAAAGTTGGAGAAGAAAAGTCGAAAGAACTGGAAAGAGTCATAAGAAGCGAAAGCGAAGTGAAAAATGCAGAAAACGAAGGCGAAGTTTTATTGAAGAATAACAAAGAAGTGTATTCTATCTTAGCAGTAGGATGTGAATATGCCAAAGCATTAGAATCAGAATATGTTCAAAGGTCTTCTGCTGAAAAGAAATATTTGAGAAGTATGAAAGATTCATGGAATAAATCCTTAAAAGAATATGTTATCAAACTTAAAGAGTCTCAAATGAATCAAAATAGCCAAGAAAAAAAGACGGATGGATATGAACATTAATCAAAATAATATAAAAATTTAAATGCATAAAATTTCCACTCTTTGCGAACAATATGTTTAAAACATATTGAGCAAGGAGTGGAATTTTTTGAAAGTAAACAAAGTATTAAAAATAAATGGAACGCTATTAGATAAAAAACAATTAGAAAATCACTTGCAAAAAGTAGCTTCCAATCATAATCTAAATAATAAATCAGAAAAAAATACGTATCCTGTACCACAAATGTTAGAAAATTTTAAAATCATTGAACAAGTATATCATTTATTAAATGAACACTTGAAATTAGGAATTAGTATACACCCAGCAGGAGAATGGCTTTTAGACAATCTATATATCATAGAAGAAACAGTAAAACAAATTGAGAAAAATCTGAGTTTAAAAAAATATACGAATTTTGTGGGAATAGCAAATGGACCTTATAAAGGATTTGCTAGAATATATGTACTAGCATCTGAAATTGTAGCTTATACAGATAATAAAATTGAAAGAAAAGATTTAGAAGACTACTTAGTAAGTTATCAAACCAAGAAAACATTAAGTATGGAAGAAATTTGGAACATTGGCATATTTCTTCAAATTGCTATGATTGAAAATATTAGAGAAATTTGTGAGAAAATATATAGTTGTCAAATTCAGAAATATAAAGCTGAAAATATTGTGGAAAGGTTAGTAGAAAATAAAGAAAAAGGAAATCAGCAATTTAAAGTAAATTCTATAAAAAAGATAGAAAAAGATATCTTTGAAGATATGAAGTATCCATTTATAGAATATATGTCGTATATTTTAAAGCGATATGGAAAAAAGGGATATAGTTATTTAAAAGCTTTAGAGGAAACAGTAGAAATGGCTGGAAATACAGTATCAGAAGTAATCAAGAAAGAACACTTTGATATTGCAGTAAGAAAGGTTTCCATAGGAAATAGTATAACAAGTATCAAAAAAATTCAAAGAATTAACTTTTTAGAAATATTTGAGAAAATCAATGGAGTAGAAGAAATTTTAAAACAAGACCCAAGTAAAGTCTATGAAAAGATGGAAGATAAAACCAAGGAATATTATCGAAATAGAATTAAGGAAATAGCGAAAAAGACCAAAATTTCAGAAATTTATATTGCTAGAAAAGCATTAGAATTATCTGAAAAAATGGACAATTCTAGTAAACAAGCTCATATCGGATATTATTTAATTGACAAGGGAATCAACGAATTATATAAGATACTACAATATAAATCTAGTAGACAAATGAATTCCAAAGATAAAGTAAAAGTTTATTTATTGGGAATTAGTGTTTTGAGTATTCTATTGTCAATTCGGAATAAGTAGTTTTATTAAGCTGAATTTTATAACTTTTTTATTATTTTTTATTCCATCAACAGAAATTGTTATACAAACCATTCAATATATAGCGAGTAAAATAGTAAAGCCAAAACAAATACCAAAATTAGACTATTCACATGGAATTGATGAAGAACACAAAACAATGGTAATTATTCCAACAGTTTTAAAATCAAAGGAAAAAGTACAAGAATTAATGAGAAAACTAGAAGTTTTCTATTTAGCCAATCAATCCGATAATATCTATTTTACTTTATTAGGAGATTGTGCAGAAAGTGATAAGAGAGAAGAAGAAACAGATACTGAAGTGATACAAGAAGGAGAAAAGTTAGTAAGTATTCTAAATGATAAATATAAAAAAACACAAGACAAAATGCCCATTTTTGGTTTCATTTTTAGAAAACGTATTTATAATGAAAAAGAAGGAAGCTATTTAGGATGGGAAAGAAAAAGGGGAATGATAACCCAATTAAATGAATATCTTTTAGGAAAAATCAAAAATCCATTTCGAGCGAATACCTTAGAAAATCAAGTAAGAGAAAAAATAAAATATATTATTACTTTAGATGCAGATACAGACTTAGTTTTAAATTCTGCTTTTGAATTAATTGGAGCAATGGCACATATTTTAAATCAACCTATTTTAGACAAAGAGAAAAATATAGTAATAGATGGTTATGGGATTATGCAACCAAGAATTGGTGTAAATTTAGATATTAGTTATAAAAGCCTATTTACTAAAATATTTGCAGGTGCAGGTGGAATTGATTCATATACCAATGCTATATCAGATGTCTATCAAGATAATTTTCAAGAAGGAATTTTTACAGGAAAAGGAATTTATGATTTAGCAGTATATAGTCAAGTATTAGAAAATCAAATTCCAGAAAATAAAGTATTAAGTCATGACCTATTAGAGGGATGTTATTTACGATGTGGATTAGTATCTGATATTATGCTGATGGATGGTTATCCAACCAAATACAATAGTTTTATGAATCGACTTTCTAGGTGGATTCGAGGAGATTGGCAAATTACCAAATGGATAGGAATGAAAAGTCCACTCAATCTACTTTCTAAATATAAAATACTAGACAATATAAGAAGAAGTCTTTTAGAAATCAGTGTTATCATAGCAATGATTTATTATTCTAGTATAGGTATTTTACAAGCTAAGTCAATTGATTTGGGGATTTTTGCTATGTTAGGAGTAGTCGTTTTTCCTTATCTATTAGAGTTTTTAAATAGTTGCATTTTTAAAAAAGAGGGGGAACAAAAACAAAAAACATTTGCACCTAGAATATCTGGAATAAAAGGAGCTTTCTTAAGGGCAATTATCACAATTCGGATGTTTACCATATAAAGCCTATGTTTCTAGTAAGGCCATATTAAAAACATGGTACCGAGTTATCATTAGCAAAAAACACCTTTTAGAATGGACAACATCGGAAGAAGCAGAAAAACAAGCAAAATCAGACATAATTTCTTACTATAACCAAATGGCAGTCAATGTATTAGCAGGTGTAATTGCCATAGGATTTGGTCTTCCGAAAGGAAGTATATTTGCTGTTCTTCTTGGCATATGGTGGGTATGGATGCCAACCATTATGTGGTATATTAGCCAAGAAATACAAAAGACAAAAGCAATCAGCCAATTAAATAAAGAAGAAAAAGAATATATATTACAAATTGGGAAAAAAACATGGGATTATTTTGCAACATATTTAACAGAAGATAATAACTATCTTATTCCAGATAATTATCAAGAAGACAGAAAAGAAAAAATTGTTCCAAGAACATCTTCTACCAATATAGGCTTATCCCTACTAGCTGTCATATCTGCTTATGACTTAAAATATATTAGTTTAGAAAAAGCAATAGATTTAATTAATAAAATTATTTATACACTAGAAAGTTTAGAAAAATGGAATGGTCATCTCTATAATTGGTATAATATTAGAACAAAACAGCCATTAAATCCGAGGTATATCTCAACTGTAGATAGTGGAAATTTAATAGGTTATCTGTATGTAACCAAAGCTTTTTTAGAAGAGCATTTCTATCGTTCCCATCGTTCCCATCGGTTCCGGGTTTAAATGGGGACATACTACAAACGATAAAAATAATACAGAAGAACAAGAATTAGAAGAGGAAGGATATAGGATATCCCCATTTAAACCCGGAACCGATGGAGACGGAACCAATGGAGACAGAACAGACAGAGATGTTTTAGCAATCATTGACAAAATTATTGAAAATACGGATTTTAGCTTACTGTACAATGAGGAACAACAAATTTTTTCAATTGGTTTTAATATAGAAGAAAATAAACTAACGGATTCGTATTACGATTTATTAGCATCAGAGGCGAGACAAGCAAGTTTAGTAGCTATTGCAAAAAAAGACATTCCAAGCAGACATTGGAACCATTTAAGTAGAACTTTAACAACACTAGGTAGATATAAAGGACTTATTTCTTGGTCAGGTACAGCTTTTGAGTATTTGATGCCTAATATTAATATTCCTAAATATGAAGGAAGTCTTTTAGATGAGTCTTGTAAGTTTCTGATAAAGACACAGATAGAATATAGTGAAAAATTAAAGATACCATGGGGAATTTCAGAGTCAGCTTTTAATTTGAAAGATTTACAATCCAATTACCAATATAAAGCTTTTGGAATCCCTTGGTTAGGGTTGAAAAGAGGATTAGCAGATGAAATGGTAGTAGCAAGTTATGGCGGAATGTTAGCAATTAGTGACGCACCAAAGGAAGAAATTAGAAATCTAAAGATGCTAGAAAAAGAGGGAATGTATGGTAAATTTGGATTTTATGAAGCAATTGATTACACACCAGAAAGAGTAGAAAAAGGAAAGAATTCATCGGTTGTTAAGACCTATATGGCACATCACCAAGGTCTCATTCTTTTAAGTATTAATAACTTATTTCATGATAATATTTTACAAAAAAGATTCATGAAAAACCCAGAAATAGAAAGTGTTAGTATATTACTACAAGAAACTATGCCAGAGACAGCTATTATAACAAAGGAGAAGAAAGAAAAGGTGGAAAAATTAAAATATAAAGATTATGAGAATTATGTTCAGACCACATACAAAAAAATAGATGAAAGATTAATAACAGGAAATGTAATTTCTAATGAAAATTATGTTGTTGCTATGAATCAAAGAGGGCAAGGAATTAGTAAATATAAAGACCTATATATTAACCGATTTAAAGCAACAGACGATTATCCACAAGGTATTTTCTTTGCCATTAAAAATATAAAAACAAAGAAAATATGGAGTTCCAATTATTCCTATAATGAAAATAAAGAAAACCAATATCAAATTAGTTTTATGCCAGATAAAATTGAGCAAGAGATTATAAATGGAAACATAAAAACAAAAATAAAAACGACAGTAAGCTCTAGTGAACCAGTAGAGTTAAGAAGAATGGTAATAGAAAATCAAGGGAACGAAGAGGAAATTTTGGAAGTAACTTGTTATTTTCAGCCAGTATTATCAAGAAAAGAACAAGATTATGCTCATCCTGTTTTTAATAACTTATTTTTAATTAATAAATTAGACGAAGAAACCAATAGTATCCTAGTAGAAAGAAAAAATAGAGAGGTAAATCAGCCTAAATTCTATTTAGGTGCTAACTTATCCACAAATAGCGAAACCATTGGGGATTTTGAATATGAAATAGATGGAGAAAAGTTCATTGGTAGAGGGAATTTGGGAATTCCTAATATGGTCAAAAATTCGATTCCATTATCTAAAAAAATAGGGCTAGTGACTGAACCAATTGTAGCCTTGAGAAGAACCATAAAAGTAAAACCACAAGAAGAAGCTATTATCGATTTTATATTAGCTGTTCATGAAGAGGAAGAAATAGTTATTAACAATATTAAAAAATATCAATCTGCCAAAAATGTAGCAAAAGAATTTGAACTATCAAAAGCAAGAGTAGAAGCAGAAAGTAGATATTTAAATAGAAAAGGTAGTGATATTGCAATTTATCAAAAAATGCTATCTTATCTTATTTTTGATAATCCAATCAAGGCACAGATAATGGAAAATAGAAAAAAACAGATTTATCACCAAAGTGAATTATGGAAATATGGAATATCAGGAGATTTACCAATTATTCTATTAAAAGTAAGAGATGTAAATGATAGTTATGTGATGAAAGAGATGCTGAAAGCCTATGAGTTTTTTAGAATGAAAAACATTGAAACAGAAATCGTAATTTTAGATGAAGAAAAACATAGTTACGAAAATTATGTAAAAGAAGAAATTGAAGGAAGTATTTTTAATACCCATATGAGTTATCTAAAAAACCAAAAAGGTGGTATTTTTACCTTAAGTAAAGTAGAAATGAATAAAGAAGATATTGAATTACTAGAATTTTTAGCAACAATTATCATTGATAGCGATAAAGGTGGATTAAAAAACAATATCAAAGAGCTAGAGGAATCTTATTTAGAAAAATATAAAATAATAGGAGAAGAAATACAAAAACCAGTTATTTTAGAATTAGAAAAAGAAGATATTGACATCTTAAGCAATCAAGAAGAGTTGAAATATTATAATGAATATGGTGGATTTTCAAGTGATGGTAAAGAATATTGGATAAAAGTGAACAAACAAAATAGATTACCTACTGTGTGGAGTCATATTATGGCAAACGAAAAATTTGGAACCATTGTTACAGAAAATATGGGAGGTTATAGTTGGTATCAAAATTGTAGGTTAAACCGAATATCTAGTTGGGAAAATAATCCAAGTTATGATATTCCATCAGAAATCATTTATATAAAAGAGGTAGAAACCCAAAAAACTTGGTCTTTAGGTTTAAATCCTATGCCAGATAAACAAAATTATAATATTATTTATGGATTTGGTTATTGCAAATATATTCATAAAAGTAATGGAATAGAGCAAGAATTAGAAATATTTGTGCCAAAAGAAGATAGTTGCAAAGTTGGAATATTGAAGCTAAAGAATGTAACAGCAAATAGAAAAAAACTAAAGTTATATTATTATATTAAACCAGTGATTGGAGAAGATGAAATTAAAACAAATGGATATATTGATTTAGCATTTGATAAGAATAGTAATTTACTACAAGCAAAAAATTTATATCGAGAAGATATGGAAAAAACTAATATTTATATATCATCAAGTGAAAAGATAAAATCTTATACAGGAGATAAAAACTTCTTTTTAGGGGAAGAAGGAATTGAAAATCCACAAGCTTTAAGAAAAGTATCATTAAATAATAAAAATTCACTAGGGAAAAAAGCTTGTATGGCATATGAAATTGAAATTGATTTAGATAGTTTTGAAACAAAAGAAATTTCCATTATTTTAGGAGCAGAAGAAGAAACAATGGACTGTAGAGACAAGGCTTACAAATATCAAAAATTAGCCAATTGTAAACAAGAATTAAACACAGTAAAAAACTTCTGGAGGGAATTTCTAGGAAGACTACAAGTATATACTCCTTTAGAATCTACCAACATTTTACTAAATGGATGGATTACTTATCAAATTATAAATAGTAGATTATTAGGAAAAACAGGATATTATCAATCTGGTGGAGCTTATGGCTTCCGAGATCAGTTACAAGACACAATTGGATTAAAGTATTTAGAACCAGAGATAGTAAAGCAACAAATCATAAAACACAGCAAACATCAATTTATAGAAGGAGATGTAGAACATTGGTGGCACGAAGCCAACCAAAGAGGAATTCGAACTAGATTTTCGGACGATTTATTGTGGCTTCCCTATTTAGTTATAGAATATATAGATTTTACAGGAGATAAAGAGATTTTAGATAGCAAGACACATTATTTAGAAGGTGTTGCATTAGAGGAAAATCAAGATGAAAGATATGAAAAATATTTACCTTCCAAACAAGAAGGAAGTATTTATGAGCATTGTATAAAAGCGATTGAAAAAAGCTTGAACTTTGGCGAAAATGGATTGCCAAAAATAGGTTCAGGAGATTGGAATGATGGATTTAGTACAGTAGGAAATAAAGGAAAAGGAGAAAGTGTATGGCTGGGATTCTTTCTAAGTTTAATTTTAGGGAATTTTATAACAATCTGTCAGGAAAGACAAGATGAAAAGTTAGCCCAAAAGTATGAAGAAATAAAGAATCAGTTAAAAAGAGCATTAAACACAAAGGGATGGGATGGAAGATGGTATAAAAGAGCCTTTATGGATGATGGGAATGTATTAGGAAGTATGGAAAATGAAGAATGTAGAATTGATAGTATTGCACAAAGTTGGAGTGTTATTTCAAATGCGGGAGACAACGATAAAAAATATATTTCAATGGAAAGTTTAGAAAATCATCTAATTGATAGAGAAAATGGAATTATTAAATTACTAGATCCTCCATTTGAAAAAAGTAAATTAGAACCTGGCTATATAAAAGCTTATTTACCAGGTGTTAGAGAAAATGGAGGGCAATATACACATGTATATTGTTGTTAGTACCAGTTTTTAAGTTAGCTGTTCGAACGCAGTGAGTTACAGATAACTTATGCAACTTAAGCGGTAGCGAAGTTGTAATCCTTATAAAAAAATATTGATACTCTTGAATACATAAAATAACATATTTTGTTTATTACAATAAACAAAAGCAATTAAAAATAACAATTTTGTTTAGTATAGTAAACAAAATTATGAAAAAATAATTATAGTTTTACTGCATATAAATTTTAAAATTATATGCAGAATATCATTGACTTTATGCATATAAAATGATAAAATATATGCAGATAATATGAAATGTATGCATATAAAGTCATAGAGTATATGCAGAAAGAAGGAAATAAAATGAAAAAATTTAATTATTCTTTTCTTGATAATGGATTACTACCAGCCAATTTGATAAATATAACAGGAACTATATATGCATTAAAAACAGGAGCAAAGATAAGAAAAGATGAATATGAAAGAATATTTACAGAATTAGAAAAAATAGCAGTAGTACAATCAGTTAAAAGTTCAAATGCTATAGAAGGAATTGTAACGAGTGATGAACGTATAGAAGAAATAGTAAATCAAAACAGTAAACCATTAAATCATAATGAAAATGAAATTGCAGGTTATCGTGATAGCTTAAATGAAATACATCTACATTATGAAGATATTGAATTAAATGAAAATACAATTTTAAGATTACATGAAATAATGATGTCATATACAGGAACTGAAGATGCAGGGAAATATAAAATAAACGAAAACTATATTGTAGAAGAAGATAAAGACGGAAACAGGAAAATGAGATTTAAACCATTATCAGCAAAAGAAACACCAGAGGCAATGGAACAACTTATACTTGCATATCATGAAGCAAGTAATAATTCTAATATTAATCAATTATTACTAATTCCATGTTTTATTCTTGATTTTCTTTGCATACATCCATTTAGAGATGGTAATGGAAGAATGTCAAGATTATTAACATTGTTATTATTATATAAAAATGGATTTGATGTTGGTAAATATGTTTCGTTTGAAGAACAAATAAATAATAGCAAAGGAAATTATTATGAAGCACTAAGATTATCTTCGATTGATTGGTTAGAAAATGAACATAGTTATATTCCTTTTATAGAGAATTTTTTATCAACTTTATATATGTGTTATAAAGAATTAGATAAAAGATTTAGTGTTGTAAATAGCAATAAAATTACAAAAAAAGCAAGAATTGAAGCAACAGTAATAAACAATCTAACACCTATTTCAAAAGCTGAAATTTGCAAGATACTACCAGATGTAAGTGCAACAACAGTTGAGGCAGTACTGGGAATAATGGTAAAAGAAGGAGCTGTTAAAATAATTGGAAGTGGAAGAAATACAAAATATATGAGAAAATAAAGGAGAAAAATATGGTTACATTATCTAAAATAATAGAAGGATTAGAAATGGTAGATGACATTGTAGATTGTTACTATAATCCAGAAAAAGATGAAATGTTTCTATCAAATATAGGAGAATATGAAGAATTATCAGAAGATGAGATAGATGAATTATTTGAAGAATCAATAATACTGCCAACACAATATGAAATAAATGAATATCAAATGATGGTTGATTTTATAGAGACTATAGAAAATAAAGAAATAAAGGATAATTTACAAAGATTAATACAGGGGAAAGGAGCTTTTAGAAGATTTAAAGATTATTGTCTTGAAATAAATATAATTCAAGATTGGTATGATTTTAAAGAACAAAAATATAAAGAAATAGCAATTAACTGGTGCAAACAAAATGAATTAAAATACAAATAATTTAAAAAATGTGAAACAAGATTAACAAAAATGATTTTAAATTTTTCATATATTAAATAAACCTTAAAAACAAAAATTTTAAGGTTTATTTTTCTGCCCTAAACTTATACTAAAAGTTATTTTTAAAGCCTTAAAATTGAACGTGAGGCGAATAAAAACCAAATGAAAGGAGGACTACAAATGCAAAAATTAAAAGGATTATGGATTCCAGCAGGAATTTTATTAAATGAAGAATTGTCGGATAAAGAAAAAATAATACTTGCAATGATTTTATATTTAAGTGAAGAAACTAAAAGTTGTTTTGCGAGTAATAAATATATTGCAAATATTGTAAATGTAACACATGAAAGAGTATCTAAAATAATAAGTTCATTAAAAGATAAAGGATATGTAAGTGTTAAATTAAAATACAAAACAGATAGTAAAGAAATAGAAGAAAGACAAATTATACCTATAGTTGAAAACATCAATAGGTATAGTCAAAAACACCTAGAGGGTATAGATATAAATAACTATTCAGATAGTCAAAAGCAACCATACCCTATAGGTGATAATGACAAAGATATAATAAATAATATAAAAAATAAAAATAATTATAATAAAGGGGACACACATAAAAAGAAAAATATTCCATATAGAAGTGACAGGTATGGCGATGACTTCAATTGGGATAGCTTATATGCAAATTATAAAGAGATTAGTGCTACTTCAAATGTATAGCTAATCTCTTTTTCTAACGCATATAATCGCTGGCACAAAATCAAAGATTTTGACAGCGATTTATAATTTGCCTAAAAAACTATGAATAGTTTTTTAGCAATCCAAAATAAAAAAGTAAATTTTTATTTTTGATTGAATGGGGTTACGTGATTTTGTTAAGGCTTTGCCTATTACAAAATCAGTATGCACCAGAAAGGCTACTTTGAACATTCTTACTGGGGTGTGGGGCAATGCCCTGCCACACAAAACACTTTTTGAAGCAGTAGGCAAAAAAAGTGTTGTAGTGTGTTACAAGACAATTAAGAAAGAAGAGAATTTAAGAAATAAATATGTCTTACTAGCTAGTAGCACAAGAGACAAACTAGCTGAAGCAAAGGAGGTTAGAAATGAGTTATGCAATAATAAGAAACACAAAATACAAAAGAGAAAATCTAAAAGGAATATTTAGACACAACGAAAGAAGAAACAGAAATTATTCAAATGATAATATAGATAAAGAAAAATCATATTTAAATTATTCAATAAAATCACCACAATATAGTTACGAAAAGGAATTTGATAGAATAAGAGAAAAATATAATTTGAAAGGTCAAATAAAAGTAGTTAGTAATATAGCTTGTGAATATATAATAACATCAGATCATGATTTTTTTGAAGGAATAGGCGAAGAAGAAATAAAAAGATTCTTTGAAACTGCATATAAATTTGTAGTAGAATACAAAGATTTAGGAGAACAATATATAATGTCTGCCAAAGTGCATAGAGATGAACAAACACCTCATATGCACTTAATTTTTTTGCCAGTAGTTCATACAACTGATAAAAAAGGAAATTCTATTGATAAACTTGCTTGTAGTGAATTTTGGAAAGCAAAAGATAGTTATAGACAATTACAAAATGCTTTTTACAAGTATATGGTAGAAAATGGATTTAACTTGCAAAGAGGTTTGCCAAAAGAAGAAACTAATAGGCAGCATTATTCTGTTGAAGAATACAAAAAGATAACAAATTTTAAAGAAACAAAGGAAGTATTAAAAAATATGAAATTAGAGTTACCAGATGTTCCAGACATTACTGACATTAATATTAACAGGTTATCAAAGAAAAGAGATGAAAAAATTTTAGAAGAAATCATAAAACCAAAAGATAACTTAATCCAAAATTTATATCAAGATAATATGGATTTGCATAAGGAATTATCAAGACAAACAAAGGTTATAGAAGAAGCAGAAAAATACCAAAAAGAACGAGATATGATAATGATTGATAATGAAAATTTACACAATGAAGTAGAACAAATTAGGGCTGAATATAAGCAAAAGGAATTTGATATTGAATGGAAATATAAAAGTAAAATTAAAGGTTTAGAAAAAGAGAATAGCAGATTAAATAAAATAATAGATAAATTCTATGAAACTATTGATAAATTCATACATTGGATTTGCAAAAAGTTTGATATGGGAGCAGAAGATAATTTAGTTAGAGATTTTCAAAAAGAAACTAATACTTATTTAGATGCAGAAAAACAACTTAAATATGAAGATAAAGAAAACGAATTAGAACGATAAAAATATTGTAATAATACATTTTAAAGCAGAAAATATTGAAAATTATGTAAAACTATGGTAAAATATTTATGTTAATCATAAATAAAAGGGGATATATAATGAGTTTAGAATTAAATATAGTAATAAATAAACTTCAAAGAGTACCATTTTCTAAAATTCAAGAAATGTTAAGAGATGAACGAAAAGAATTTGATGAATTATCATTTTTAAGTCAAAATGCTATTCTTAATTTTATAGAAAAAAGATATGATATTGCACAAAGAATACCTAAAGAAGAAATAATGTTTAATATGATTTTATTTAACGATTTAAGTAGAAGAACAAATATGAATAGACAATTAAGGGAAAGTGCAGAAGAAGAATTGAAATCTTTAGATGTAAATTTAATGTGCTTAATAGAATCTTTACAATATATCGAAAGTGATACTGTAGAGAAAGTATTAAGAAGTTATCATCAAGTTCTGGATAGCAAAATTATAGAAACATTGGTTATAAATTTACCAGAAAATAAACAAATTTCTGCAATTCAAATGTGTAGAGCTGAATTGATGAATAGTGAGCCTAATACATTTCATAATTTTATGGCTTCAATAAGTAAAGAAGCACAAAGATTTGTATTAGAAAACTTTAGAGAGAAATTTGAGAATTATTCTCCACAAGATATGTCTGAAGTAGCACATTACCTATATCAAGAAAATATGCCTGTATATGCAAATAAATATCAAAACAATATTGAACGAGATGTGAACTTATTTTATATATTGCATTCTTGTAATGAGGAAAATTTAGAAAGCACATTAAATCAATTTAAAGACCAATTACAGAATTTAGATGCAGATGATTTAATGGAATTACTATGTTTTAAATCTACAAATTCTAAAATGTTGTTGAATTTATGGAGTAATATGCCTAATAAACTATCAGAGGTGTCAATTCCATATTTTAAAACTTTTGTAAGAAGATTAGAGGATAGGGAGAGATTTGATTCAATTTATAGGCTTAAAGCAAAATTTTCTGAAATGAATCTTGATGAAATTGTTGAGTTATTTCAATATGATACAGATGAAGTAAAAGCAAAAGTCCTTATTGAATATCGTGATAGATTTACTGGAGAAACATCACCAGAATTAAGAAGTTTTATGACAAAATCAGTAAAACAAAAAATGTTAGATATTTATACCCAAAAACAAAGAGAAATATTTAGAGAGAAGAAAGAGGAAGGTGTAGATTTAGTAGAAGAATTTGCATCAATCGTTTCTACTTTAAAAGATGATAAAAGACATAAATTGTTTGATGATGACTATATTAGAGCAATAATTTTAGCAAAAATGTTATTATTAGAAGATAAAAGTATTGATGATCAAAATTCAAGTTATATTGAATTAAGACAAAAATATATGAGTCATTTATTTAAAAATCTTCGTAGAGATAACACTGTAGATGATTCTATTAATAATAGTATGTTCTACAGAATAGTAAAAGGTAGTGTAAGTTTTAGCCAAATAGATGATTTAGAAACTGTTAAGGCACTTATTTATCTATCTCGTAATCCACAAGTTAAAGATGTTGCAAAAGTAGAAGATTTAGTGAGCAATTTATCAGAGAAACAAGTACAAAATTATAATATAAAACTATATAAAAAGTTATGTGAGATAATAAAAGAAACATATAAAAATTCTTCTCCACTTGAAGAAAATATCCAAAAATTAGCATATAAGATGTTTTTAGGATTTGGATATGATAAAGCAATAAGGATACTAGAACATAAGAAGTCTTTTACATCATTGGAGTATTTATTTAACAATTTAAGAGTAAGGAATACTAAATTAAATGAGGATGGAACTCCTAAATTAAATGAAAAACTAATGAATTATTTATTTGGAAGTAATAGAAATGATAAAAATTCAAATATCAATAAATTACTAAACGAGGAGATACCTAATTTTGATAAATATTTTTCATCAATTTATAATGATTGGGATTTAATTTATAAAAAATTAAATGGAAGTGTTAGTACAAAAAGAATTTTGGAATTATATAAAAATCCAGTTACATTCTTAAAACCAGATGAATACAAACTAGAAGGACCATTACAAGAAATAGGAACTACTAATCCAGCGATAGTTCAAAAAGCTAAAGATTGGTATCAAATAATGAGAGAAAGGCAATATTCTAGTATTCCTAAAGTAGAAGGAGATATTGCAGAATATGAATATGAAATGTTAGATTTGGATAATCCACTTGCTTTAGCTGTAGGATATATAACAAGATGTTGTTTCTTAATAGATGGATTATCAAGAGAATCTCTTTATCATTCAATTAGCAACAAAAATGGAAGAACTTTTGTTGTTAGAAAAGATGGAGAGTTAGTTGCACAAAGTTGGGTATGGAGAAATGGAAATGTTTTGTGTTTTGATAATGTTGAAACAAGAGGAAACTATAGTCAAGATATTTTATTAGAAGTTTATCAAAAAGCAAGTGAAGAACTAATAGAATTGTCAAATCAATCAGAAAATGAAACAGAAAGTCTTAAAGTAATAACTTATGGTACATCTGAATCAAGAATGTCAAGACCAAAAAAGACATTTGAAGGAACATTACCAAAGGTTTTAGAAAATGTAGGATATTCTGATGCGAAATATGAACAATGTATTCTTGCAGAAAGAAAGCATAAAAGTTTATATTACGGAGATGTTGTAGCAAGATATGAAGATCCAAGACCAAAAATACGAGAATTTAAAGATATTGCATCTATGAGTGATAAAGAAATTGCTGACTTAAATAGAGAATTAGATGCTATAGAATATTCAAAAACTGGAAAAACTAGAGAAACAAATGTAAGAAATTGTAGATATGTTGTTTGTAGTAAAGATTGGTATATAACGATAGGAAATGATGGAAAAGTTACAACTCAAATATTAAAGAAAGATGATAGAGCGACAGAAGAATGTAAAACAAATGCTAAAGTAGTTATTAAACAAATTAAAGATGATAAGATAGTAGTACCAACTGATTTTGGAAGTGTTGGAGGTGAAGAAAGATAATGAAATCACTAATATTAGAAGATATAAAGAAAAAACTAACAGGATATGATAAGACAGAAACACAAATGAGTTTTGCAGACTATAGTGGAGGATCTGGATATAGAGGAAGGGGAACTTTAAGTAAATTTATGGTTGCTAAATATCCAGAAGAAATTTTTATGTTTTTTGAAACTTTATGTTCTATCTTACCTGACAATGTTACTATAGATGAATTTTTGTTTAATATGGAATTACTTATTAAAGATTTAGAAAAAGAAAAATGTGGATTTCACAATAATTCTAATACAAAAGATAGATTTAAAAGTTTAAATATGAGATTTAAAAGTCGTGGCAATTTGCCACTAATTTTGACATATATTCCTAGATATATAGATGATGTAGCTGATACAGGGTTTTCTACAGAATTTTCAAGAAGATTTGGTGAAGAAATATTAGGGGAATATGGTGTAGAGGCACAAAAACAAGATTACGGCTATATAGAAGTTGAAGAAGATGCTATAGATATTTCAAATAAAGATAAAGCAGAAGTTTTAGCAGAATTATATAATAATAGTCATCCTATGGGAATGGGAATTGTTCAATACGATCCAACTCCTATGACTGTTGAAATTGCAAGAAAATTATTAGAACAAGAGCAATTTTTTAGTTATTTAAAAGGGAGACCAATACATATTAACTTTAAAGATAATGTTATATGGGTGAGAGGTTACAATAATGATAATGCACAGGGATTAGCCCAGAGAGTAATATCAAGTTGTAAAAATATAAATGATATAGGTGCAGATGCTTTAAAGAAAGTTGAAACAAAGATAGAAGAAGAAATCCAAAAACAAATTCAAGAAGAACTTGATAAAAAACATAAAGAAGTAATACAGCAACAAGAAAGTAGTACAAATAATTCAAGCACAAGAAATAGTGAATTAGACTATTTAAGAGTACCACAATCAGAGTTACAGCCAATGAGAAGATTGATAGAAGAATCTGGATTTGATATAACAGAAGAAACTATAGAATTTATTAGAAATATTGAAAATCAAGCATATCCAGAAGAAATGAAAGTAATGCAAGATGCAGAGGATATTGAAGATTTATCAGATGTTTATGGATATTTTGAATCAGAAATTACAGTAGTTAGAAACAGAGATTGGTATATAGTCTATGGAGAGGATGAAGATGCTGTAGAAATATTAGATATAGCTTCTTTGCCAACTAGAGATAGAGATGCTAGTCGTAGAGAAATGCACAATTATCTAGTAGGAGTAATAAATAGAAAAGCAAAAGATGGTAATAAACCTGTTACATTAAATGCTAAAGAAGATACTTCTTATAGGATGATTCAGAGAATGGTGAATAATGGAGAATATGAAATTATAGAAGATACAGTAAACAGTTGGGAAACTGATGATTCAATTATAATGCACAATTTGGTATTAACTCCTATAATGGAAAGAGATAGAGAAATTTAATAAAAAAATTATGCAACTTAAAAAAGTGTGTAAGCTAGAGTAGGCTTATACACTTTTTTAAAATTCTTCTATCATTTTTTTAAAAATAATAAAAGATGAGATTGAGCAAATTATTTCCAGTACATACCACTTAAATTTTCTAATTCTATTTTAAATTCTTCAATTTGACCATCATTATAATTATCTCTTAATTCTCTAGCTTTTTGAGACCATTCCTTAAATTGCTTTTCTTTAAATCTTTTTGTGTGATTATAATGTAATCCGTGCATTCTCTTATATTCTCTATTATATTCCTTTAGAATTAAGCTATTTTTGACTTTTTCTTTTTGCTTATTTAAAGCCCCAATTTCTCTACAAGTTTTACCAGTATTTAAATATAAATTATTGCAATATTTTTGATCATTTCTTCCTTTTTGGTTTGGATTATTACTAGTAGTAGAGGGTATAAACAATCTACCACAGTTTTCACATTTGTTTATAGTAAAGTTATTTTGAATTACTTTAAATAACTCGAACCTAATTTGTTCTTCTGTATTTTGTAATTCATAAACTTCTTCTGCTACAATATGTTTTTCTTTTATTATTTCTACGATTTTTTCTACATCTAATCTTCTTTCTTCAAAAGATAATTCTGTATCACATATGTATTTAGTTTTAAATTTAGTATCAAGAAAAAGGGCATGTGCAGGTTTGGTATTGACATAGTGTATATCAAATACTCTTTTAGTTTCATATAAGAATAATTTTTCAGGCACACTTAAATTTCTAACAAGAGAATTATTAGAATATTTGCTAATCAGTTCTAACCTTTCTTTTAAATCTGTTTTTTTCTCTATAAAGTTTTCTATTAATAAATCTCGTATAGTTTCAAAAAACTTCATATATTCATTATGCTTTTGGGCTGATATTTTATCTATTTCTTGAACCCATTTCATAAGCAGAATCTGTGTAGTATATTCATCTTCTTCTAATTCACTAAAGAAATCATTAGGAGAGTATTTAGTTTCTTCAATAAATACACCAATTTGAGATTTGAATAATAAATCAGTTCTAAAAACTTTAGAATTATATGTTTTCACAATTATATCTATTAAAACTTGTGTATAAAAATGAGTATATGGAGAAAATCTTAAACAAGCTCTAACTATTTGGAACATTTTAAAGAAACAATCCATCTTTTCATCTTCAGAATCAGTTTCTTTAGCATAACATACAAGCTCTATAAGCTGTGTGTACATTGCTTTCAATTTATCAAAATCTTCATAATTCATTATAGCAAATTCATATAATTTATCTCCAATATTATATTCAAAATCACCAATAGCACCAAAATATTCTCCGAGTATTTTTTATTATAATTTTATTATTGTTAAGTGTGAAATTAGTAATCATATCAAGGTTTCCTCCATTTCTAAAAATAGAATATAGTTATTTTAATTTTTACTTTATCTATAGACTTGTAAAAATCTATTTACAACACTATTTTAGCATTTTATAATGATTTTATCAAGATAGAAAATAGCATTTCAAGATACCTATTTTCTATTCGTGGCATAGTACATTGAAAATTGAATAGCAAGTTACAAGCACAGATAATGAAACTTTCGTCTGGCTAACGTGATGTAAAGGGGCGATTCTCTAAAAAGAGTGATGAGGGCAAATCTCATATGGGTATATAACTTACCACTTGTAACTTTTTAAATTAAAAGTAATATTTTTAAACTTTTAATAATAGTATTGAAAAGAAAGTTGGTGAGAATTTTGAAAAAGAGTTTGAATATTACATTTATTAATCCTAATACAGAAGAACAGATAGTACAAGCTATGTCTGGAGTTCTTGCTTATAATTTAGCTGAGAATGATGAAAATATAAAATTTGACTACAATAAATCAAATACTTATACTTATCAAAATTCTCACAAAGAAATAGAAGATGAATTGGAATTGTAAAAAATTAGAGAAATCAATTGAATAAAAATGACAAATATGATAAGATTTATAAAAAGGTAGGTGCAATGACTATGGAAATAAAAGATACGAAAAATAATTTTGAATTAATAGTTGCCAGTAGCTTAAGATATGGACTTGGAAGAAGAACATATATAACAAGTGTTATACCAGAATTTATTATAGAAAATATGGACATACTTTCAGATAAGATAAAAAAGTCAATGATTGAAGATATAAAAGATCAAGAGAGATGGCGGATATGGAGATGACTGTGACAAGAAAAATTGGCTAGATTTATTAGAAAAATTAGAAAAAAGTATAGAATAGTAAACAAAGTTTTTGTGAAATATAGATAAAATAGGTAAAATGTAGTATAATAGAAAGAGAGGTTAGTTTATGCTAAAATTATATTTAGATAATTGTTGTTATAATAGACCATTTGATGATTTAGAACAAGAAAAGATAAGCTTAGAAGCAAATGCTATAGAAAATATTTTTAGAAAACAGATAAATAAAGAAGTAGCAATTTATAAAAGTATGGCAATAGATTTTGAGATATCCAAAATTAAATCAGATAATAAGAGAAGACAAGTAGAAGATTTATATGATGCAATGGAATTAACAGTAATTGATTATTCAGAAGAAATAAAACAAAGAGCAATAGAATTAAAGCAATACAATATAAAAGATATGGATTCATTACATCTAGCATTTGCAGAAAGTAAAGATGTAGATTACTTTATTACAACTGATAGATTATTAATAAATGCTTCAAAAAGGTCAAATTTGAAGATTAAAGTTATAAATCCAATAGAATTTATTATGGAGGTGATTTAAATGGCAGTAACAGTAAGAGAACTAGAAAAAATAAGAAGAGAAGGTCTTAAAGCTTTAAAAGATAAATTAGGTGTTGAAGGTATGATAAAATTTATACAGATGTATAGTGACGGAAAAGGAGACTATACAAAGGAAAAGTATGAAAATCTAGAAGAATTAACAATAGAAGATTTTGAAAATTTTTTAGCAGAAAACAACTAATCAAATGTCAATCGCAACCCTATTTGCGAATATAAGTGCATAGGTGAACAGATGTTACTCGCAACTCTACTTGCGACAAATAAATACGTAGATGAACAAATCACAAAAAACTATTCTCAAAAAGAGAGTAGTTTTTTCTTGCTTTTTTGAAACTGATATGCTAAAATGTAACAGAACGAAACAAAAGTTACAGATTATAATAAATAGAAAGTAGTGATGTTATGAAAATTGCAGCATATGCAAGAGTATCAACTGAAAAAGAATCGCAAGTAGAATCATTTGAAAAGCAAATAGAATTTTTTAATGAATTTACAAAAAAGAATAATTATGAATTGTACAAGCTATATGCAGATGAAGGAATATCAGGAAAGCAAATAAAACACAGAAAACAATTCCAACAGATGATGCAAGATGCTAAATCAAAGAAATTTGACAAAGTAGTTGTAAAAGATGTAAGCCGTTTTGCAAGAAATACAGTGGATTTATTACAAAGTATAAGAGAGTTAAAATCTTATGGAATAGAAGTCGACTTCTTAAACAATGGAGAAATAATGGAAGGTGGATCTGAATTTATATTAACCATTTTAGGAGCAATGGCACAACAAGAAAGTGCTAATATGTCTAAAAGAGTTAAATTCGGAAAAGACATTACTGCAAAAAAAGGACGAGTTCCAAATATTGTATTTGGATATGATAAAATTCCAAATGAAAGATATACTTTAAAAATAAATGAAGAAGAAGCAAAAATCGTAAAAGAAATATTTGAAAGCTATGTGTATAAAGGAATTGGAACAACTAAAATTGCTTGGGATTTAAATGATAGAGGAATAAGAACAAAGAAAACAAAATCAAAATGGGTACAGACATCTATTGTAAGAATGCTTAAAAATCCAATCTATACAGGGAGAGTAACCAATAAAAAATCAGAAGTAACAGATTTTATAACAGGAACTAGAAAAGACTTACCAGAAGAAGAATGGATAGTGGTAGAAAAGCCAGAAATGAGAATTATATCAGATGAACTATTTAACAGAGCTCAAGGTTTACTAGAACAACGCTCAAAAGAATTTAAACTAAATAATAAAAGAGAAAAAACAGAATATGTATTTAGCACACTTATTTATTGCAAACATTGTGGTTATTCATTTAGAAGAATAAGAAGAAAATACACAGAAGATGGAAAAGAATATATAAGGTGGGTATGTAGTGGAAGAAATTCAATGGGTGTAAATCATTGTCCAAATACAACAGTAATTGGTGAAGAAGAACTTTTAAATGCAATTAAAGAATATTTAAAAAGTATTATTTTAAACAAAAAGAACTTTTTGAAAGCAGTAGAAAAAGAGTTCGAAAAAATTACAAAATTAAGAGAAAGTAATGAAAGGAGCGAAGAAAGCCTTTTAAAAGAAATAGAAAAGGTAACTAGCAAAAAACAAAAATATATGGAAATGTTCCAAAACGAAGTAATTAATATACAAGAACTAAAGAAATATACAAACCCATTAAATGAAGATATTGCAAGATTAGAGCGAGAACTAAAACTAATTACATCAGAGATAAAAGAAAAAGATGTATTAGAAAAAGAATTATCTAAAACAATTACCACAGTAGACGACATATTAAATAATCAAACAATTACAAACGCAATGTTAAAAACAATAATAGATGTAATTGAAGTAGATAGTGATTCAAATGTAGAAGTAAGATTAAAATTATTAAATGAAATAGGCAGTACACCAACTGTTATAACTAATTTCAATGATATAAATCCAACCGTTACGAAAAGTAACAACAGTACATAAAGATGTTTCAGAACGACTTAAGAAAATAAATCCAAATTTAGCAAAGCAAGTTCGAATTATCTTAGATGAGAATAAAGCAGAGAGACATATGCGAGGAGGCATGGCTACCAAATTAAAATATAGTCATCTAAAAGAAAATGAGGATTAGGTTAACATCCTAAATCCTCATTTTAATTTTAAGCATTGTAGTTATTTCTTTGTTGTTTTCTTGCTTTTCTACAAGCTGGACATCTTACTGGTTGATTTGTAAAACCTTTTTCAGCATAAAATGCTTGTTCACCAGCAGTGAATACAAATTCAGCACCACAATCTTTGCAAGAAAGAGTAATGTCTTCATAATTATTTTCCATTTTATAATCCTCCTTTATCATAGATTTGAATTAACTTTTTACTAACCTATCTATATAAAGAAGGGAAATAGCCTAAAAATAAATTCATAATAGTCTTTTATCCAAAGACCATCTATAGTATAACATAGGAAAGAAATAAAAACAAGAGAAATTTTAATATTTTCTAACTACTTAGGCTTATAATGTATTTTTACTAAAACTTTAAATCCATGCTACTCCAAATCATGATTAGAACTTATTAAGATAATACGTTATTTTTGTTGAAAAGGGGAAAAAAATGTAGTATAATAACAAATGGAATAAAAGAAAGAGAGGAAAATTTATGAAAGCATTAATCAGTGTATCAGATAAAACAGGAATTGTAGAATTTGCTAGAAGATTAGAACAGCAAGGAATTGAAATTATATCAACAGGTGGAACATACAAGAAATTAAAAGAAGAAGGAATTAAAGTAATGGAAATATCAGAATTAACTGGATTTCCAGAATGTTTAGATGGAAGAGTAAAAACACTTCACCCAATTGTACATGCAGGAATTCTTGCTAGAAGAGACAAAGAAGAACACAAAAAACAGTTAGAAGAATTAAAAATAGATACCATTGACTTTGTAGTAGTAAATCTATATCCATTTAAGCAAACCATTTTGAAAGAAGGAGTAACCTTACAAGAAGCAGTAGAAAACATAGATATTGGAGGACCTACCATGCTTCGTAGTGCAGCAAAGAATTATCAAGATGTAACAGTTATAACAAATCCAGAAGACTATGAAATAGTGCTAAGAGAATTAGAAGAAAATGGAGAAGTATCAAAAGATACAAAATTTAGATTAATGCAAGCAGTATTTGAACACACTGCTAACTACGATGCTATGATAGCAAATTATATTAAGATGGAAAGAAATGACGAAAGCCTACCAGAAAAGTTAACACTAACTTATGAGAAAGTACAAGAAATGCGTTATGGAGAAAATCCACATCAAAAAGCAGCTTTATATAAAGAAATAGGTAAATGTGAAGGTTCTTTAACTACCGCTACGCAATTAAATGGGAAAGAATTATCTTTTAATAATATTAATGATACCAATGGTGCATTAGAGTTATTAAAAGAATTTGAAGAGCCAACTGTTGTTGCTTGTAAACATGGAAATCCATGTGGTGTGGGAAGTGATAGCGATATTTATGAAGCGTGGAAAAAGGCCTTTCATGCAGATAAAACCTCTATATTTGGTGGAATTGTAGTAATAAATGAACAAGTAAATGTGAAAATGGCAAAAGAGATGAAAGAAATATTTTTAGAAGTAGTAGTAGCACCATCTTATGAGCCAGAAGCATTAGAGATTTTAAAGAAAAAGAAAAATGTAAGAATATTACAACTTCCAAGTATTCGTACAAAGCAAAAAGAAAATGCTTATGATATTAAGAAAATAAATGGGGGAGCCATTGTACAAACAATTGATTCTAAATTATTAGAAGAATGTGAGGTAGTAACTAACACAAAACCAACACCAGAACAAATGGAGGATTTACTATTTACTTGGAAAATTGTAAAATATGTAAAATCAAATGGAATTGCAATAGGGAAAGCAAAACAATCAATTGGAATTGGACCAGGACAAGTAAATAGAATTTGGGCAACTAAACAAGCTATGGAACATGGGGAAGAATTAATTGAGAAAGGAATTACAGAAAATGCTGTTTTAGCATCAGATGCCTTCTTCCCATTCTCAGATTGTGTGGAAGAAGCACATAAAGCAGGAATTAAAGCAATTATTCAACCAGGTGGATCGATTAAAGACCAAGATTCTATTGACAAATGTAATGAATATGGAATTGCTATGGTATTTACTAAGATGAGACATTTTAGACATTAACAAAAATTTAATTTTTTACTAAAAACAAGTCAATTTTGACTTGTTTTTAATATGACAAAGAGATATTTAAGTAAAACATGTTATATTTTAATAAAAAATAAGGAAAACCCCTCAGAAAATGTCTGAGGAGTTAAGAATTGTTAGTTAGCCTTTTACGAATTTAAGTAACTCAGCAATAGCCCAAAAACCATCTTTATATAAGGGCATTTTTATCCAAGTATAGTTATCTTTAGATTCAAGCTTGAAATCAGACAGAAAGGGAAAAAGAGTTCCCTTCTCTAATAAGAAAGTAGCAAACATTTCGTTTGTAAATTGTTTGAAACCGATGTAACAAAAGTCTTCGTTTAGTATATAAAAAGCAAAGTCTTTTGTTACAGTTTTTTTTCGAAATTGTAAGAAATGTTTCATCTTTGAAAAGATTTTCTTTATCCGCCTTGAGATACAGCTTTGCTTAACTCCCAATTCGAATGCACATTCTTTTTGCGTTTTTTTAGCTAACATATAAAAGAAAATAAAACAGTCTTTAAAAGAAAGCTCATTTAACGCAATAGTGATTAGAGAAGATAACAAGTTTCTATCTTCTATAGTGCTAGTAAATTTAGAGGTGCTTAAATCTGGAGTAAAATCTGCAATTGTCAATTCATTTCCTTCAGAATCTTTACAAACAGACTCTTCTAAGGAATATACCATAGAATGCTTTTTGGAATATCTAATCAGCATTAACATTTCATTTTCAATACATCTAGAGACGTAGGTTACTAGTTTAGTTTTTTTATCGGAATGAAAAGTATTAATTCCTTTTATCAATCCGATAGTTCCAACAGAAATTAAATCTTCCATTGGTATACCAGTATTATAAAACCTTTTTGCAATACATACAACAAGACGTAAGTTCTTCTCAACTAATATATTTTTAGCATTTGAATCTGGTAACATACTTAAATACTTTTTTTCCTCTTCTTGTGATAATGGGGCAGGTAATGCAGAACCTCCAAAAAATGAGTTAGTAAACATAAGGCTCCTTTCATTAATTAATGATAAAACTAAAAGTCGATAAGTTGCCAAACGATTATATCATAAGTTTACAATAAATTCTAGATATTTTTAATAAAAACAAGAAGAAATAAGATGAAGAAAATTGTCTTCTAATACTTTATAGATATCAATTTATACAAGAAAATGTAAAAAACTTGCAAATTTTATGTAAATATGTTAAAATATAATTGTATAAAAAAATTTAAGTTGATAGCTCTTGTTATAATGGGAGCATAGCGTAGGAGGCGCAGTGTAATGAGTAGAATAGTTGAAGGATTGTCAAAAATTGAGAAGCTGTTGGAAAAAATTGAGAAGCGGTTAGAAAGAATTGAAGATTTGCTTCTGAATGAAAAAAAGCCTAGCAGTGGGCAAGGGCAGAAAAGTGCTGAGGATAATCCCAATTTGGAAGGTATTGTAACTGAATACCTTCGTGAGTTTGGAATTCCAGTGAGCCAGACTGGATATGTCTATGTTCGTGAGGCAATTATTCTGGTTATAAAAGATATGTCACTTATAAATAGTGTGACAAAAATTCTGTATCCAGATATTGCGAAAAAATACGGTTCTACTCACAGTCGGGTAGAACGTGCTATACGCCATGCCATCGAGACGGCATGGGATAGAGGGAATATAGAGAAAATTCAGGAAGTATTTGGCTATACCGTGAAGGCAAAAAAAGGCAAGCCAACAAACAGTGAATTTATAGCTTTGTTGGCTGACACTATAAGACAACAGCAAAGAAAATAATTTGCGTCTAAGAAAAGCATTACCTATTAATGGTAATGTTTTTTTTATTCTTATAACCTTTTGCACCAACAAATTATAAAAAAGAAAAACATCTTTTTTACAATAAAAAAACAGTAAAACAAATAAAAATATTGACAAATAAGATGAATGGTAATAAAATGTGAGAAAAGTGATAAAAAGAAAGAAAAAGAAAGGAGAAAATATATGAAACAACTAAAAAATGAAAAGGAGATATTTAAAGAAATACTAGAAAACTATGAAGAAAACATTGAGACATATGAGGTAATGGTAGAAAAGACAGGAAAAAAGCAAAATCATAGAAAACTAAAAGATGAACAGTATGAGAGCCAATTAAATGAAGCAATCGTAAAAACAATGAGAGAAAACAAAGGATTAAACAAAGATTTGAATATAAAATTAAAATTAGGATGGCCATTTAATCGTGTAATAAATCCTTGGATACACTTATATTATTTAGATAAAAATGCAAAAGGAAGAAGAGGAAGGTATGCAGGAATATCCTTTGACATGAAAAATAAAAAAGTAGAAATGTGGATTGGATTTGGTATGACTGGCATGAGAAAAAATCAACTAATTGAAGCAAAAGAACAATATTGCAATGAATATAAAGAAATGTATGGAAATAATCTTGAGAGGGGATTTGCATATACATCAATATATGTAGATGCAACAATAATAGCAAAAAGTATACCAATTGACGAGTTTAATAATGAAGAATTTAGAAAAGACATTGCTTATCTTACCAATTTATATATCAATTTTGAAAATAGAGGAATGGTATATAGAGAAGAAACACAAGAAAATACAGTTAGAGTAGAGGAGAGTGAAGAAAAGTATCAATTTAAAAAAAGTGAAACATTAATGGGAAAAAATATCTTGTATAAGGGATTTCCTGGTTGTGGAAAATCACATGAAGTGGCACGAAGATTTTTAATGAATAAAAAGGGAGAAAAGATAGATGAAAACTTATATGAAAGAGTGACCTTTTATAATGAATATACAAATGCTGAATTTGTAGGAACCATTAGACCATGTATAAAAAACAATATTCCAACCTATCAATTTATGCCAGGACCATTTACAACCTTATTAAAAAAGGCAATAAAAAATAGAGAAACTAATTTTTATTTAATTATAGAAGAAATTAATAGAGGAGAAGCAGCATCTATCTTTGGAGATATCTTTCAACTGTTAGATAGAGAAAATGATAATGGAAGAAGTCAATATTCTATCACCAATTCACTTATAGCAGACTATATATATAAAGACGAAAATAGAAAAATTTATTTACCAGAAAATTTTTCTATAATAGCTACTATGAATGTTAGTGATGAAAATGTAAAACCATTTGATAATGCTTTTGAAAGAAGATGGCAAGATAGATGGATTTTTGATTCCAAGGGAAGCTATGATGATAAATATATAAAAGGAATGGAACAAATTACATGGGGAAAATTTAGAAAAGTTATCAATGATGTTATAACAAGTCAACAAGGAATTTTAAAAAACGAAGATAAACAATTAGGTGCCTATTTTATTGGAGAATCTTATGTAACAGATATAACTGAAAAAAATAATATAGGTAGAGAAGAATTTCTATATAAAGTAATTATAAACTTATATACAAAAACATGTAAATATGATAAGACATTAATGTTTGATGAAAAAATAAAATCTATCAATGAAGTAGCAAAAGTGTTTTTAAGTAAAGATTATTTATATGTATTTAAAGAAGAAATACGTAATGCATTATTAAAATAATAATGTTGTAGCTTTAGGGTGATAAGTTGACAGTATAGCTGGCTAAGAGGAGGAACATAGTGAAAAAAACAAATAAAGTAGAAGTTAAAGTAGCAAAAACAGACAGAGAGTTTGTAGGGATTAAAATTATCAATGATCAAGCAATCATTACATTTCCAATAGGATACAATATAAAGGAAGAAATCATAGCAGTAACAGAAACACAAAAGATTAGAAAATTATATGAGGATGTAAAAATATTAATGACAACGATAGAAGAAGCAAAAGAGGAACTTTATGAAACAGGATATAAAAAATTTAGTTTTTCAAGTGCCATATTTATTTTAGAGGATTATCTAAAAAATGGGTTATATGATGTACAAGAGAAACAATGTAAGAAAAAAGCGAAAGGAAAAATTATATGGAAAAAAACCATACAAGAAAGAGAACCAATTTATTCAGCAGGAAATTATATTTATTTAGATACCTATCATTATAATATTTGTGAAATAGAAAGTAAAATAGCACAAATACAAAAATATTGTTTAAATATCAGTTCTGGAATATTGGGGTGGTTATATAATTGTAGTAGTATATATGATGACCATAAATGCTTTAGTAAAGAGGAAATGATATATGAATTATTAAATGAATTAAATCAAGTTAATGAAGATAGAAAAAAGAAAGTAATAGAACAAATGATATTATTTCTAAATGGTACACAAACTAGTTTAGATGGAAAAGAAGAATTTCAAGTTGGAAGTCGATATTTTAATAAGGTATGGGAAAATATCCTTAGAAAGCAGACATATGGTTTATATAAACAAAAGTCATGTTTTCCAACAACTTATTATGTTATAGAAAAGAAAATAATGAATAGTAAATTATTACCTGATATAACCATACAAAAGGATAAGAAGATAGTAATAATAGATGCTAAATATTATAGGCAGGGAGAATTGCCAGCATCTTCCGATATTTGTAAACAACTATTTTATGGGCAATATATCATGTATGAAAATCCAAATGATAGAGTTATAAATATTTTTATGCTACCAAAGAAAATAACACAAGTCGAATCAACAGAAGGTTTTTTTCAGATAGGGTATGCCAATGCTGAACATTTAAGTGAAAAACATAAAATTTTAACCTACTATTTAGATACAAAATCTGTTATGCAAAATCATAAAATTATTAAAAAGATTTTACTAAAATATGTATAGCTTTTGAATGTTATTAGTTCAATCACCAATCGACAAAATTTGACATAGAATATAATAGCCAAAAGTCAGAGGTGATAATATGAATAAGATAAAAAAAGGAGATATTGTTGCAAGAAAATCTTATGGAAAAGACATTTTATTTATAGTAAAAAATATAATCCATACAAATCAAGGTAAAATAGCGATATTAAAGGGGATTGTTGATAGAATTCAATCAGATAGTCAAATTGAAGACTTAGAAATAGTAGACAAACATATGATAAAACAGAGAATGCAAACCTTAAATTATAAAGTAAATAGCCAAATTATACAGACAAAGGATAAAAGAAAAAATAAGGAATATCGAATTGGTATTGTAAGCCCTTATACAAGGAATAAAGAAAAAATTATAACAGGTAAAATATTGCACTTGGATGGAGATAAGAAATATAGTGAAAAGTCTTACTACTATTATAAAAAATTAGGACTCAATGCAATTGTAAAAAACATTCCAGAATATAGACAACCAAGAGTCGTATATCGTTTGTTAAAAAATTATAATCCCGATATACTTGTAATAACAGGACATGACCGGAATGATAAAAAGAGGAAGAGACTATCACAACATTTATAATTATAGAAATTCTAAGTATTTTATTCAAACAGTAAAAGAAGCAAGAAGATATGATGAAGAAACTAATAATCATCTAGTGATTTTTGCTCGGAGCCTGTCAAAGCTATTTTGAGGCTATTATTTCAGCTGGTGCTAATTTTGCATCTTCGCCTGCTAGAATATTAATTGATTTCTTAGATCCATTAGTAATAGCAGAAAAGGTAGCATTCACTGAAAAATATAAGTATATTACAATTGATGATATTGCAAGAGAATTAAGAGATGGAGAAAAAGGGGTAAGTGGAATTGGAGCCAATGGAAAAATGATAAGAGAATGACGAAATAGTTTATGATAGCTTAAATTGAAAGAATAAAAAACATTTAATAGATAAGTAAAAATAAATCAACTTAATATAAATGCAATACAAATGTAACAAAATTGTAAAAAAAGATAACAAAATCCGTAGAAATGTTGGAGTAAAATGGATATAGACAATTGACAAGGCTTTGCTTTTTTTGACAATTTATGCGAGAAATGCTATAATCAAGCCAACTTAAGGGAGAGGTGATAGCATGATTTGTCGTACCGATATAACAAATCTAAAAACAGACATCATAGAGAAAGTGGGTCAAAAGATAATTGTCAAAGGTTCTCTAGGAAGAAGTAAAGCCTTTGAAAAAGAAGCTACAATAGAAAAAGCCTATCCAAATATTTTCGTTGTAAAATATGAAGAAAATGATAGAAATGTCACTTATAGTTATACAGATGTACTAACTAGAACAGTAGAAGTAGAAGTTTTTGATGGAGATTCTTATTCTCCATTAATACCACCAGTTATGGAAAACAAAAGAAAAAAAACAACATTATAAAAAATGTTAAGGAAAGGTCGTTGCTAAAATTTAGCAACGGCTTTTAAAATTTATTTACACAATTGATTTGAAATTTTTTTAATTTTATTCCTTGCATTGTACTATTGAACCTCCTTAATTTCGCTGTCAAAATAATATTCAGGAATCATATATACTTCAACATTATTATCTTTAAATGTTTTTACTTGTTTGGTTGTAAGTAATATATCAGATGAAATATATAATCTTTCACATTTTTCTACTTCTTCAATATTTAAACTAAAGGTATCTAATTTTTCTTCCTCTAGTACCACTTTTATTCTCTCATTATCTACACGAATACCATTTTCTAACTGTATTAAGTTTTGGATATTCAATAACAAATTTTCTTGTATGTTTTCTTCTTCTGTATTTATTCTTGGAATATATGTTGTTTTATAATATTTTAAGTTTGTATCGATACCTTCTGAATATTCTGTATAATCTTTTCTTTTACCTGTAATAACTGTCTTTATTCTTTGATATGTTATATCTTCACAAATGTTATTCTCATTATTGGTACATAGTATAAATTGTCTATTGCCATTGTCTTCTTTATTTAATTCTAATACTGCTTGTGCTGTTGTTCCACTTCCAGCAAAAAAATCTAATATTGTTGCATCTTTTTGGCATCCTATTTGAATCATTCTTTTAATGTATTCAACAGGTTTTGCGGTATCAAAAATGATATTTCCATTAAACATTTTCTTTATCATATCAGAGGCATTGGCTGAGTTCGACACATCATCCCAAATTGTTTCTGGTACTTGTCCTTTGTGTTCGGTAATAAAAAATTTTCGATATAATTTATCTCCAACTCTTACCAGTTTGTTTTCATCATCTAGTTTTTTTAAATTTTCCTTACTCATTAACCAAAGTCTTTCATAGAAGTAATATCCATCATTCAATGTAAAATCATATTTGACTCCTCCTTGTGTTCCTCTAGCCCAACATCCTAACTTTCTATAATCTCCTCTAGGGTCATTATCTGGATTCTTATATGATTTTCTTGTATCACTATCTTCTGAAATAGCTACTTTATTTACATCAAATAAATTTTTATTTTTAGAATAAACTAAGCAATATTCGTGTGCTTTTGAAAACCATCTTGCGGAGTTGTCTCTTCCTCTTTTTCTTTTCCAAATTATATCAGCAATAAAATTATCTTCTCCGAAAATATCATCACATAACATTTTTAGTGGTGCTTGTTCATAATCATCAATACTAATAAAAATCACACCATTTTCTTTTAATAATTTTTTTGCTATATTTAATCTTTTTTCCATAAAAGATAACCATTTAGAATGACTAAAACCATCTTCTCTATCAATCATACAATCATCGTATATAAAATCTTTGTTGCCAGTATTATATGGTGGATCAATATATATGATATCAATTTTTTCTTTATGTGTTTTTTCTAACAAATATAAACTATGTAGATTATCCCCCTCTAATAGAAAATTGAAGTTATTATTTTGGTTTGAAACGATTTCTTTTTCTTTTACTTCTTCAAAAGTTGGAATCTTTGTTTTTAATTCTTCATCTACTTTTTCTTCGTGTTCTTCCCATAATAATCCATATTTTTTTTTGGTAAGTTCATGCTCTATTAGACAAAGATTTTTTAAGGTCTCTTCGTCAT
>CAPBNZ010000001.1:59057-98765 GCA_948585895.1 uncultured Clostridia bacterium
CGAAATTGTGTTTAACATCTTTTCGCGTCTGATTTTAGATAAGTTTGTACCCATAATCTTGCCTCCATTTCTTCCTATAAAAACCTAGTATAATTTATATCATAAAGTTACCTTTTTAACAACAAAATGTGGTAAATTTCGATTATAAAAAATAAATCATTTAATATAAAAACAGGTAAAAAATCCGCCTAAACTTATCTAGTGGGTAAAAAAGGGGAACCAATTTATTCATATTGAAAATGAGATGTAAACAGTTGAGTAAGTTTAGTATATCCTTTTTTCGTTATCTATTTTTATTTTTACTGTTTCAGTTGCATCTATTGTTGCATGCCCTCCAATTGGAAATGTGAAAATTGGAGTTGTATGACCAAAATTTGCATCTATAATAACAGGTATATCCATAAGTTCTTTTTTTGTTTCAATAATTTCTTTCCACTTTTTAGTGTTCATGTTAGTTCCCTTTTCTGCTCTTCCAATCACAATACCTCTTATATTCTTTCTTTTTAAATGATGGAATAAAGATTGTAAATTTCTATCAAATTCTTTTATAAATTCATTTCCAGCAAGGTCATCATCTTCTAAAAAAAGAATGCTATTATTTGCATCTGGCATATATTCTGTTCCTTGTAATAAATTTAAAGTACATAAATTTCCACCTATTATTGTTCCTTCACCTTTTCCATTATTAATTATTTTCATACCATCATTTTTTATAAAGTCTCTATCTTCTTGTTCTTTATACCAAGAATCGTCACTCCATTCTTCTGAATTTTCTATGATAATCTCTCCATTATGCATCAACATATTTTTGAAATAATTCATGGTATAATCAAATCCATATTTCATTCCAAAACTAGAAAAATGAGGTCCATAATAAGTAACAATTCCAGTTTTTGCATAAATTGCATTACTAAGTGCTGTTATGTCAGAAAATCCACATAGAATTTTAGGATTTTCTTTTATTAAAGGATAGTCAATATAATCTAATAACTGATTGATATTATAACCACCTATTACAGTTAGAATGGCTTTAACATTTTTGTCTTGAATTGCCTCATGTAAATCTTCTATTCTATCAGATATACTAGCACATCCAAAATCATCATTAATTGAATTCATAACATTTTTTCCAAATGTAATGCTAAATCCCATTTGTTGTAATCTTTTTTTGGCTATTTTAATTACTTCTTCATTTAGAGTTTTCATACTTCTTGATGGTGCAATTACTCTTATTTCATCTCCTACATTTAATTTATTTGGTATAACTTTATTCATAGCATTTTTTTCCTTTCACACATATTTTGAAACAAACAAATTCGTATCTATAAGATAAGTGTGGTATATTCTACAACCATTGATTATCCTAAATAGTTAAGTGTATTTCAATTATAACATAGAATGATACAATTTTTTAATAATTTTAAAAATATTTCTTATCTATAAAATGCAAGTAGGATTTCAATAAAACTTATACAACTTATATTAATCTCAATACAATAGGGTAGACTTCAAGCTTTAAAATGCATATTGCTATTTTTGACATAACTTTTGTTAGCTAATAAAATATTAACATTTTGACATATTTTGTTTATTTCCCAATATACATGTTATAAAGAAAAAAATAAGGAGGTAAACCAGATGGTTCTAGAAACAATAAATGAAAATTTATGTGTAAATAAATTAGTTGCCACGAAAAAAGACATGATAATGATAGAAGGAGATATGATAGTTCCAGATTCTAAACCAGATATTTTGAATACAATTTGTACAAGTGGGGTTGTATGTGTATATAAAAAGGAAGTATTAGATGAAAAAGTTAGAATAGATGGAAATATTAATACTTGTATTATGTATTTAGCAGATGACACACAAGATAAAGTAAGAGGAATTAATACTAGTTTAGATTTTTCAGAGATGATACCAATAACTAACGCAAAAGAGGGGATGGAATCTATCATACAAACAAAATTAAAATCCATAGAATGTAAAGTAATCAATGGAAGAAAAGTAGGAATAAAAGCAACGCTAGAAGTGGACATCAAAATTTATACAAAAGAAGACGTAGAGATAGTAAACAATTTACCAAATGCTGAAGGAATACAAATGTTAAAAGAAGATTTGCGAGTAAATTCTTTAGTAGGAATGGGAGAGAATAAAATTTATACCAAAGATAATATTTCCATTGATAACATTGACAATCTAGCAGAAATACTAAAAACGGATATAGCGATTGTGGACAAAGACGTAAAAGTAAGCTATAATAAAATTTTAGCTAAAGCAGAGGCAAGAGTAAAAATAATGTATTTAACAGAAGATAATAGAGTAAACTCCATTGACACTAAAATACCAATTGTTGGATTTATTGATATACCAAATGTCACAGAAGAAAATATTTGTGATACAGATTATGAAATAAAAAATATGATAATCAAGCCAAATGCACCAGAAGAACATTCTATTTATATTGAACTTGAAATGGGAGTATCTGCTATTGTCTATGAAGAAAAGCAGATTAATCTAATTCAAGATTTATATAGTCCCTGTGAGAATCTAGAATTTAAGAAAAAGAAAATAACGACAATAACAAATAAGCAAAGTAGAAAAGAAATCAAACAAATTAGAGAAAAGATAGAAGTGGATGGCATTGAAAATAAGAATATAATCGATGTAGATGTAAACCCTATGATTGAGAAACAAGACAATATTGCCAATAGAATTGTATATACAGGAAGCTTAGAAATTAATTTTATTCTATCAAACCAGGAGTTACAAATGGAGGTGAGAAATTCAAAAATACCATTTGAGTATACTGTTGATGGGGTAGAGGATAGCGAAAATGTAAATAGTAGATTGGATATGGAGGTTGCTAATCAAGATTTTATTGTACAAGAAGGCGGTATGGTTACTAGTAATATTGATTTAGTCATGAACAGCGATATGTATCGAAATACCAATATGAATATTATGAATGAAATACAGACAAATGGTGAAAGAGAAGCGGAAGATTACAGTCTAATTCTTTATATTGTAAAAAAAGGAGATACATTATGGCAAATTGCTAAAAGATATGGAAGTACAATTGATGATATAGTGAGAACCAATGGAATTGAAGATGAAAATAAAATTAATCCAGGTCAAAAATTATTTATTCCACGCTATGTTAAAGCAGGAATAAGCTATGCATAAGATTTATTCCAGACCTAGAATTAAGATTCCGAAAGTAATAGTACAATCAAGAAATAGAATACAAAACCCAAAAAGCAAAAAAGTAGTGACGATAATACTTATTTTAATAATAGCATTTTCAACAGTAAAGCTTATTTTAGATGCAGTATTACCTATTTTTGATACCTTATGTGAAAGTAGAGCAAAATCAATAGCAACCATAGTTTCTAACGAACAGGCAACAAATGTGATGAAAGAGCATACCTATGATGAATTATTTTCTATGGAGAAGGATATAAATGGAATGATTACAATGATAAAATCAAACGTAATTCCAATTAACGAAATTATTTCTGATGTAGCCAATAAGATTCAGGAAGAAATTGACAATAGAGGAAGAGAAAACATAGAGATTGCCATTCGGAAGTTTTACTGGTTTTAAATTATTAGCAGGAAGAGGACCAGGAGTTAAAATAAAAATATCTACTATAGGAGAAGTAGAAACAGACTTAAGAAGTGAATTTACTTCTCAAGGAATTAATCAAACATTACATAGAGTATATCTGCAAGTAAAATGTAATGTGAATATTTTAACACCGTTTGATAATATTTCACGAGAAATTACAAATCAAGTTTTATTAATGGAAAATGTGATTGTAGGAAATATACCAAATACTTATTACAATTTAGAGGGAATAAACGGAAGTAGTGATGCATTAGAGATAATAGAATAGAAATAAGAAAACTCGAAAGTATAAAACTTTCGAGTTTTTCTGTAGATACATTTTATCTTTTTGAAAATTGTGGTGCTTTTCTAGCTTTTTTAAGACCATATTTCTTTCTTTCTTTCATACGAGGGTCTCTTGTTAAAAATCCGTTTGATTTTAAAGCTGGTCTATATTCTAAATTAGCCTCATTTAAAGCTCTAGCAATACCATGACGAATGGCACCTGCTTGACCTGTAAATCCACCACCTTTAACAGTTACAATAACATCATATTTAGCAGTTGTATTAGTAACTGTTAATGGTTGTCTAACAATAACTTTTAATGTTTCTAAACCGAAAAATTCTTCAATATCTTTTCCGTTAATCGTTATTTTTCCAGTACCTTCTACTAATCTTACTCTAGAAACAGAACTTTTTCTTCTACCTGTACCATAAAATACAATATTCTCTTTTTTAGCCATTTTATTTTACCTCCCATACTTCTGGTTTTTGTGCTTGATTTTCATGCTCTGCTCCAGCATATACTCTTAACTTTTTAGCTTGTG
The DNA here is from genome assembly GCA_948585895.1 of uncultured Clostridia bacterium. Classification (GTDB taxonomy): domain Bacteria; phylum Bacillota; class Clostridia; order TANB77; family CAG-508; genus CAG-269. The sequence continues at coordinate 63,495 of CAPBNZ010000001.1, forward strand.
CTCTACCTAGAGAGTTATGAGGTAACATTCCTTTAATAGCTAAAGTCATTGCTTTTTCTGGATTTTTTTCAAGCATTACTTTGGCAGAAACTTCTTTCATTCCTCCAATATAACCTGAATGATGTCTATAAACTTTTTGATTTAATTTGTTTCCTGTTAAAATGACATCTTTACAATTTAATATAATAACATGATCACCTGTATCGATATTAGGTGTATATGTTGGTTTGTGTTTTCCTCTTAATAATTTAGCAGCTTCTGTTGCAACTCTACCAAGTGGTTTGTTTGCAGCATCAATGATATACCACTTGCTTTCAACTTCACCGCATTTAGCACTATATGTAGTATTATTCATGGTAATAATTACCCTCCTATTTCTTTTTTATTGATATGAATTCTTATATAAAACTACCGGGGAGAAGTTTCATATTTATTCATAAGCGAAAATATTATATTATAAAAAACTACATTTGTCAACCAATTCAGGGGGAATTTCTGGAAAAAATTTAAGTTTTACTACATTTATAACTAATCTATATCCAATAAAATACAAATAATGGACATGTAACTATAGTAACAAAGTTGTTATTGCTTAGTTAATATAGTAGGTATAAATGGAAAACAAAAAGTGATTCTCGAAACAAAAACTTGACAAATTACATTTTAACATGTATACTAGGAACATTAAAACAAGGATGTAATATATTATGAATAAGGAGTAATATTAAAATGAAAAGTAAAATGAATATAAAAAGCATTGTAATCATGGCAACTGTAGGAATTATCAGTTTGTTTTTTATAAATATGAGTTTAGCAGCAAACACTGGAAAAGTGAGTGTAGAAACAGCCAATCTTAGAGAAACAGCAGAAGAAAGTGCCAAAATATTAGAATTACTTTCTATGAATGATAAAGTAGAAATAATGGAAGAAGTAGGAAATTGGTATAAAATAAAAGCAAAAGGAATTACAGGATATGTAAGACAAGATTTAATTACTGTAAATGAGAAGGCAGATGACAAGAATACAACTTCTGATGAAGTAGAGAGAAAAGAAACAGTAGAAAATCAAGAAGATACACAACAAGTGGAAAGCAAAAAAGAAGAGATAGAATTAGGAAAACAAAAAGTAATAGAAGATACAAAATTAAAAATTGTACCAGTAATTAATGCAACCAATATAATAGAAGTAAAAAAAGATGAAGAAGTCAATGTAATTGAAATTATTAATGGATGGGCTTGTATTGAAAACCAAGCTATCAAAGGTTGGATTCGTAAAGAAAAATTACAAAAAGAAGAAAAGCAAACAACAGAGTCAACACAAGAACAAACACAACAACCTAAGCAACAAGAAAAAGCTGTTATAAAAACATTATTTGTAAATGCAACAACTGTTAATGTAAGAAAAGAAGCAAATACTTCATCTGAAATTGTGACAAGTCTACCAGTTAATACAGCAGTAGAAGTAATAGCTGAAGAAAATGGATGGAGTCAAGTTAAGATAAATGGAAAAGAGGGATATATTTCTTCTTCCCTATTATCTGGGAAAAAACAAGAAACAACATCAAGAAGTATAACAACACCAAGGAAAGCTAAGGAAACCAATAATAAGACTGATACAAAAGCAAAAGAAGAAGAAAAGGCATCACAACAAACACCAGCACCAACAACACCTACATCTGGGAATGGAGCAGCAGTTATAGCTTATGCCAAACAATTTATAGGAACCAAATACACATATGGAGGTTCTTCACCAGCTACTGGATTTGACTGTTCAGGATTTACATCTTATGTATATAAAAAATTTGGTGTTAGTTTACCACGTACTTCAGGAGGTCAGTCAAGTGTTGGAACAGTAGTAAGCAGAAATAATTTAGCACCTGGAGATTTAGTAATTTATAGTGGGCATGTAGCAATTTATGTAGGTGGTGGTCAAGTAATTCATGCACCACGACCAGGAAAAACAGTAAGTATTGTGCCTTTAAGTCAAGCAGCAGGAACCTATTTAGGAGCAAGAAGAGTGATATAGTTAATGGAATTTAAGGGGAAATAAGAAGGAGACATATGAAACAAAGACCAATTTTAGTGGCAGCAATAGGATATATTATAGGAATATGGTGGGGATTATACTTTAAATTTAGTATAATCCTTTTGTATACTATAATGATACCAATTTATTATATTTTAAGAAAGCAGTTCAAAAGCTACCAAAAGTATAAATTTAAATTAATAACAGTTAAAAGATATAGTAGATATTTAAAGTTAATCATTCATTTTAAAGCAATTTTTATTCTAGTTATTTGTTCAGTTATTTCCAATAGTATAGTTTTATTTCAAAATAATCGATATGAATCCAGTTATCAAGATGGTGAAAATATTCAAATTATGGGTATTATTGTAAGCGAAAAAATAGAAAAACAATATAATAATGTATATCAAATAAAAGTATTAAATTCTAAACATTTTAATCTATTGATTCAAATAAGTAAAAAATCAAAGGAATTAGAATATGGTGATAAAGTAAAATTGCAAGGTGAATATAAAAAGCCATTTGAGCAGAAGAATTATGGTGGGTATAATGATAAGCAATATTTGAAAACTTTAAAAATAAGTGGAAGAGTAAAAGTTAAAGAAATCGAGATAGTGGCAAAAAAACAGCTTAATGTAGTTTTACAATTTACGAATCATGTAAATTTAAAAATAAAAGAAAGATTACAAGCAATTTTTACAAAGGAGAAAGCAGCTATTTTAAAAGGTTTATTATTAGGAGAAACAGAAGAGATACCAGAAGAAGTAAAAGAAAACTTTCAAACTTCCAATATTTCGCATATTCTAGCAGTGTCAGGGATGCATATTAGCTATATTATAATAGGATTACAATTGTTATTAAAAAAACAAGTAGGGAAGACAAGAACAAGAATGGCAACCATTGTTATTTTAATTTTATATGCCTTGATAACGGGAGGAAATCCTTCTATTATACGATCAGTGGTAATGAGTATTATTACAATAGGTAGTGGAATGGTACACCGAAAGAGTGATATCTGGAATTCCATAGCGGTTTCCTTATTGAGTATTTTATTGTATAATCCTTTTTTAATTTTAGATATAGGTTTACAATTGTCTTATCTTGGAACAATAGGAATTGTTTTATTCAGACCAGTTATTGTGAAAATTTTGAATAGTATTCAGTCAAAAAAGAAGGCAATTGAAAAGGTAAAAGAGGTTTTAGCAGTCAGCTTATCTGCTCAAATTATGATATTTTTCGTTGTATTATATCACTTTAATATAGTAGGAATTTATTTTTTAATAACCAATTTATTAGTAAGTATTATAATTGGACCAATTCTTATTTTAGCATTTTTTACTATTTTTATTTCATTTGTTTTTAATCCATTAACGAGATTCTTTTGCTTTCTATTGAATATTGGACTAGAATTTTTAAGTTTTGTGTCCAATTTTAGCCAATTACCATTGTCTAAAATTTACTTTCCAACACCTAATATAATGGTTAGTCTATTATATTTTGTAGGAATATTGGTTGGCAGGAAGATTTATTTTATTTATCATTCTGACTATTTAACAGCTACTCAAAAAAGGGTAAAAAATTTAATGGCATTATTTCGTTATCAACTGCGAAAAAATAAGAAAAAATGCCTAAAGCTTATTTTTTTTATTTTCATTGTTTTAGAAATCTTATGTTTGTTTCCGAAAGATTTAAAAGTTTATTTTGTGGATGTAGGACAGGGGGACTGTACTTTTATCATAACGCCAAAAAATAAAACAATTTTGATAGATGGAGGAGGTAGTAAAAAAGATGAGTTTGATGTAGGAAAAAAGACATTAATACCATATTTATTGGATAGGGGATATACAACAATAGATTATATCATGATTAGTCATTTTGACCAAGACCATGTTCGGTTCTATCTTATATTTATTAAAAGAAATAAAAGTAAAAAATATCATAATAGGAAAACAATTTGAAGATTCAAGAAATTATCAAGAATTTATAGAGATAGTAAAAGAAAAAAAGATAAAAGTACATGTAGTAGAAGCAGGACAAAAAATGAATATAGAAAAAGAGTTATATTTTGATATATTGTGGCCAGACTCTGACAATAGAATCAACGAAAACAACATAAATAACAATTCTTTAGTTTGCAAAATGGTGTATCAGAAATGTTCTATTCTATTTACAGGAGACATTGAGGAAATAGCGGAAAAAGCTATTTTAGACCAATATAAGGATACAGATATATTGAAATCTATGATATTAAAAGTGGCTCATCACGGATCTAAATCCTCATCTATAGCAGAATTTTTAAATGCGGTAAAACCTAAAATAGCACTTATTGGAGTAGGAGAAAAAAATACCTTTGGTCATCCCAATAGGGAAGTTTTAGAAAGGTTAAAGCGGAGGTGGAAGTAAAGTATTGAGAACAGATAAAAATGGAGAAATTACAATACGAATCAATAAAAAAGGAAAAATATGGATAAATACGAAGTTAAATTAAAACTCAGATAGTGAATCATTAAAGGAAATTTGAAAATAATCATAAAATGGAGCCAAACATTGGACAATGATAAAAATCAATGTAAAAGATATATGAAAAAGACAAAAGATAAAATCACATTTGTATAAATTTAACAAAAGCAGTAAATACTACTAAAAAGTAAGGACAAAGGAGAGTTAAATTTATGAATAAAACAATTGTGACCATGATAAGCATTATTATCGTAATAGCTGCCATATTAACAGCAATAGCTATCGATATTCCAAACCAAGATGATAATAGTAGTAAAATAGAAATAGAGATTGGGGAAGAGAAGATTTTAGATGATTGCACAGATGAATATAAAGAAATGGAATATGAAGATACAATTAAAGCAAATACACAAGAAGAAAAAACATCACCCAATTGTTCAATTATTACAAAAATGTATTATCAGAAGTGTGGACATACCAAAAGTGAATATGCTAATTTGCCACAAGAGTTAGTTAATTTGGCAAGAAGGCAAATACAGGAAAAATATCCAGAATATGAAATAGAAAGTTTTGCCAGTAATGAAGTAATTTTGTACCAACAAAAAGAAGGTGAATGTGGAGAGCATTACATGGTAAAAGATAAAGAAGGAATGGTTATTATTTATCAAATTTTAGAAGATGGTAGCCAAATAGAATTAGAAACTACAGGAATTACAACCGAGTATTTGCCAGAAACAGATAAGATTAATATGAAAAATGGAATACAAGTAAATGGAAAACAAGAATTAAATCAATTGATAGAAGATTTTGAATAGAACAAATCTAAATTATCACATTAGAAAGATTCAAAAGCATTGAAAATAAGAGTGATTAAATAATAAAAATTGCCAAGATGAAAAATTTTGGCAATTTTATTTTTTCTTTTTTTCTTTTTTATCTACAGTAACTTCTTTTTTTAAATCTTGCTTATCAATAAACCCCTTATGATACAAATCTCTAACATACATAATTAAAGAAAAAATAGTGGTAACTAATGCCAAGGCAAATAGACCTAAGTCTAAATTTTCCCAAATACCAGTTAGATTAAACTGTTTTAATAAAAGAGATATAACAATAGCAATGTAAAATAGAACAGTAGCAAGTTTACCATACCATCTGCTATAAACAACTACATCTTTTCCATAAAGGAAAGAAGCACCACAAATCATAATAAATTCTTTCAATAATACAATTAGCAAAATCCAAACAGGAATGATATTGGCAAATACAAGAGAAGCTAAAGTAGCTATTTGTGTTAGTTTATCAGCTAGAGGATCCATTAGTTTTCCAAAATTAGAAATTAAATTAAATCTTCTAGCAATAAAACCATCAGCAATATCTGTTAAGCCAGATATGGTAAAGAAAACAAAGGCTAATATATAGTTACCAGTAAAAATATAAAAAACAATAACTGGTATTAGCAAGAATCGAAGGATGGTTAAAGTATTGGGTATATATTTTAACATAATTTTCTCCTATTTTATTTCGAATTTTAGTTTGTCATTTTTAAGGTTTAATGCGACTGTTTTTCCGTCTACAAGTTCACCACGTAAAATCATCTCTGAAAGTTCGTCATCAATGTATCTTTGAATCGCTCTTCTCAAAGGTCTAGCACCAAATTTAATATCGGTTCCTTTTTCTAAGATAAAGTCTTTTGCTTTTGGTTGAATTGTAATTTGAATATCCTTGTCTTTTAAAGCATTTACCGTATCTTGCAACATTAAATCTACAATTTGTAATAATTGTTCTTTTGTTAAAGAATCAAAAGCTACCACTTCGTCTATTCTGTTTAAAAATTCAGGACGAAATGTTTCTTTTAAATTATCCATAATTTTGTGTTTATTAAGAGTTTGCCCACCAAATCCAATAGAATTGTTATTTAAGTTAGAACCAGCATTAGATGTCATAATAATAATTGTATTGGAAAAGCTAACAGAATTACCTTGGCTATCTGTCAATTTTCCATCATCTAATACTTGTAGTAAAATATTAAATACGTCAGGATGAGCTTTTTCAATTTCATCTAATAAAATAATAGAGTAAGGTTTTCTTTTTACTTTATCAGTTAATTGACCAGCATCATCATAACCAACATACCCTGGAGGTGCACCAATTAATTTAGAAGTAGAATGACTTTCCATATATTCAGACATATCAATTCGAATAATAGATTCTTCACTTCCAAACATTTCGTAAGCAAGAGATTTAGCAAGCTCTGTTTTTCCGACACCAGTTGGTCCAACGAAAATAAAAGATGGTGGTCTTTTGGTACTTTGTAAACCAGCACGATTTCTTCGAATAGCTCTTGCTACACTACTAACAGCTTGTTGTTGGCCAACAACTCTTTTATGAAGATTGGTTTCTAAATTTAATAATTTTTGTGTTTCTGCTTCTGTTATTTTTTTTACAGGTATTTTTGTCCAGTTTTCAATAACATTGGCAATATCTTGAATGGTAATTTGCTTTAACTTCATTTTGCCATTTAATTTATCAATTTCTTCGATTAGTTGGCATTCACGCGTTTTTAAGTCAGCAGCTCGCTGATAGTCTTCCGTTGAGTCAGCAGCAATTACTTCTTCTTTTTCTATTTGTACATGAGAAAGCTCTTGTTTTAGCATTTCTAATTTGTATAAATCTTTATTTTCTAAATTAATTCTTGAACAGGCTTCATCTAAAATGTCAATTGCTTTATCTGGTAAAAATCTATCATGAATATATTTTTCAGACATAATTACTGCCTGACGAATCACATCAGAAGAGATTTTTACTTTATGGTATTCCTCATAGTATTTTTTTATGCCTTCCAATATACCAATGGAATCATCAACAGTTGGTTCTTCTACTAAAACTTGTTGAAATCTTCTTTCTAAAGCAGAATCTTTTTCAATGTATTTTCTGTATTCTTTTAAAGTAGTGGTACCAATTAGTTGAATTTCTCCATTGGATAAAGCTGGTTTTAAGATGTTAGCAGCATTCATAGAGTGTTCTCCATCACCAGCACCAATAATGTTGTGAATTTCATCAATAACTAAAATAATATTTCCATATTCTTTACATTCATCGATAATTCCTTTCATTCTGGATTCAAATTGACCTCTAAATTGTGTACCAGCAATAACAGATGTCATATCTAATAAATATACTTCTTTATTTAAAAGTTTAGCTGGTACATTTTGATTGGCAATTTTTATGGCTAATCCTTGTGCAATAGCTGTTTTTCCAACCCCTGGTTCACCAATTAAACAAGGATTATTTTTAGAACGCCTATTTAGAATTTGAACAATTCTTTGAATTTCTTTATCTCTACCAATTATGATATCAAGTTCATTATTTTTGGCTTTTATAGTTAAATTGGTTCCATAAGTATCTAGAAATTTTTTCTTTTTATTTTGTTTTGTATTTTTCTTTTTTTCTACTTTTACTTTTTTTCTACTACCTAACGGTTCTTCTTGCCCTTCTTTATTTTTATGATTTTGTCCATGAAACATATTAGAGAAAATGGAACCAAGTGGAATAGCAGCACCTGTGATTTTAGGAGCATCTTCTTCACTATTTGGGTCAGTATTTTCAAAAGTAATAGCACCTTCCATATTTTCAATGTCTTCTAAATTGATATTTTCTGCTAGGTCTTTAAAAATACTTTCAAATTGTTTCGTCATATCAGATAAATTAATTTTGTCTTTTGATAAAATATCATTTTGTTTAGATAATACTTCATTCGGATTGATGCCTTTTTTCTTAGCACAGTCATAACAATAGCCTTCCATGGATTCTATTCCATTTTCTATTTTTTTATAAAAAAGTATAGCTGGGTTTTTATTACATTCTGAACATAACATATATTAAAAATTCCTCATTTCTATTTAATTTTAATCTATCATATCATATCGCAAAAATGCGAAATAGTCAATAAAGATGGGGAGAATACCTAAAAAAATGTAACAATTAGAACAATATGGTTTACCTAAGACAATGGATTCATTCAAAATGTTATCCTATCAATATTTTGGAATAATTAGAAAGAAGATTATCAGCTAGATTACTATTGGAAATATGTATGAGAACTTGCAAATTTTATATAAAAATGATATAATAAAGCTTGTAACTGAAAAATCAGTATTAAGTAAGCTACCAGAATATGGTGGCAAAGTGCAAGGAGGCACAAAAAAATGAAAAAAGAAATTGCAAAGGAAAAATTAACTCTCTCAATTTTAGCTTGGATTGAAGTATGGGGACCAAATGAAAGAGAGCGGTTGTTACATTCTGGAGGCATTACGATGCCATTAGGCGAAATCATGTGCCATGCGACTAACAGGTCGGCATGGAGTAATAGCATTTCGAGTGCATCTAATGTAGAGAAGGATGTGAAAGAAATAGCTTTGGAAGCTGCCAAATCTGCTTTTAAGGAAGCGGTAAAGGTAGAGGTAACGAAAGAAGAAAAACAAGGATGGATTATTAAGTTTTCTAGAAAAACAGAATAATCTATCTTGGTTAACCCACACACGAATCGTTTTCGTGTGTGGGTATATTTTATTACGCTTTAGCCTTGTGAAACGAAGTGGAACAAAAACCACGTGCTATGCGCGTGAGATTAAAAGCTTTAAGCACACACAAAGTGGTTATGCAAGTATCACATAGTATTCATTCCAAAATATAGAAGAAAGGTAATATATCATAAGTTAAGAGCAGATATACAAGGATAAATACGAGATTTATGCAAATGGAAAGGTGTTGAAATAATAGAAGGACACATGATGCCAGACCATGTACACTTATTGTTATCAATACCACCAAAACAAAATATATCAAGTTTTATGGGGTATTTGAAGGGGAAAAGTTCAATGATGATATTCAAAGACCATGGAAATTTAAGATATAAATTTGGAAATAGCAATTTTTGGGCAACAGGCTATTATGTTAGTACAGTAGGATTAAATGAAGCAAAAATAAGAAAATACATAAGAGAACAGGAAAAAGAAGATATACTTGAAGATAAATTAACGAAGACAGAATATACTAACCCTTTTAAGGGTCTGCTAAAGTAGTCAGTACGTCAAGGCTTGAACGAAGTGAAAGCCCAGCGTCTTTAGGCGCTGGCAATGTTATAAGCCCTTTTAGGGCAAGTTCAAACCACGCGTTTTACACGTGGTTATGATTGGATAGAAAATTTCTACAAAGTTTTCGCACATGAACAAAAATGAGACAGGTAAGTAATCCAAAAGGCAAAAGATTGGAAGCATATCTTTTTTTGTTCTAAAAATATAGTTGCCAAAGCTAGTGGCAAATGTTATAATAGGAAAGGCAAAATCAAGAAGAGGAGCAAAAAATGAAAGTAGTTTTAGCAGAACAGAAAGTATTTAATAAAAAGCAAGTAGCTATTTATATAAGTATTGGGGTAATTTGTATTATTTCCATTATAGTAGCATTGTATATTCAATTTTATGCTAGAATTGATATAGGAAAATTATTAGGATTTCGTACAGAAGTAGAACTAGGAAATAAGACAGAAGAAGAGACACAATTATTAAAAGCACAATTTGACCATATTTTTACAAATAGCCTTCACAATGAAGAGGCACAAACGAATAAAAAGAAGGAAAGTGAGAAAGCACTTGTTTATACAAAAATAGAAAGAAAAGAAAGTAAAGTTAATAGTTATGATGTAGAAGTACATATTCCTTATATTAATATTGATAATGAAAAGATAGAAGAATATAATAAAGAAATAGAAGATTTTGTTAATAAAACAGCTAATGTATTAGCGACTCAAAATAAGAACATAATTTATACAGTAGAATATGTAGCCAATGTACAAAATGATATGTTATCTTTAATCATTCGTTCCAATTTAAAAGAAGGTTCTAGTGCACAAAGAGTGATTATTCAGACTTATAATTATGATTTAAGAAACAATAAGGAAATTACATTAGAAGAAGTGCTAAAAATAAAAAATATGAATTCCTTTGAATTGCAGGAAAAAATAAAAAGTGAAATTAGTATGGAGCAAAAGAAAGTAGAAGATTTAAAGACATTAGGTTATACTATTTATAGTAGAGAAATAGAAAGTGATAAGTACAAAATAGAAAATACAAAAGAATTTTATGTGACAAATAACACTTTATATGTAATTTATGCTTATGGAAATGAAACTTTCACAAGTGAGGTTGATTTGATTGTTGTATAAAAAAGAAAGGTATGGAAAATTGTTTAATGAATAAAATCAAAAATGTAATAAAAAATCATAGAAGACAATTAAAGATTTTAGGCATAATAATACTAAGTAGCATTCTATTCTTCGTCATAATAATTGCCATACGAAGAGGAGAAAACAAACAAAAATATGTGATTTATAATGGAGAAAATTTAACAGAAAGTAAATATCCTGGTTATAAACAACGAATAAACCAATTGAAAGAAAAATATCCTAATTGGACATTTACTTTATTTTATACAAGATTAGACTGGAATGAAGTAATTAGCGAAGAAGGTCATTCAGATACTAGAAAGAATCCTTTCAATTTAATTCCAGATTCTTCTAACTATCCAGAAGATTGGAAATGTGAAATTGATAAAGAAAAAACATTTGATAATGGAACTTGGCTTTGTGCCTCTAATAAAGCAATAAGACATCAAATGGATATAAGAAACCTATTAAATGAAAATAAAATATTTCAACTGAAAGAATTAAATTATGTAGAAGAAGCACAAACCAATGAAGGAATGGAAGAAATAACAGAACAGACCTTTTTGGAAAAAGAAAGTATTAGAGAAGCATTATTACAAGCTAGTAAACTTGCAAACCTAGATCCATATTTTATCACTGCTAGACTAATTCAAGAGCAAGGAAGAAAAGGATCGACTCTATCTAAAGGATATGAATATAATCAAGTGACCATATATAATGTGTTTAATGTCAATGCTTATGGGAATTCGAAAAACGAAATATTACAAAATGCGGCAAAGTATGCTTATGAACAAGGATGGGACACACTGGAAAAATCCATTATGGGTGGAATTGAATTTGTAAAAGAGAGTTATATTAATAAAGGGCAAAACACGTTATATTTACAAAAATTTGATATTGTAAATCAAGATGGAAAATTATATACCAATCAATATATGCAAAATTTATTAGCACCAGAGTCAGAGGCCGCTAATATGTTAAAAATTTATAAAGTATCAAATACAATAGATTATCAGTTTAATTTTATAATTCCATTATATGAAAATATGCCAAAAGAGATATCAGAGAAGTAATAAAAAAACATTGTTATTTCTTTAATATTTTTATATGTAAATGAGAATTTTAGGAAAAATAAAATAGGTTCACATTTAATAAATAAAGCTATTGAATATTGTAAAGAAGAGGAACTAGTTGGAATACATCTGTACACATTAGATTTTCAGGCAAAAGGTTTTTATGAGAAAAAAGGATTTAAGTTGATTGCTGAAATAAAAGATTGGCCTAAAGGTATTACCAGATATGAATTTATAAAGTATATAGATAATGACAATGTCCAATATTAGTTAGTTTATAAAAACAAAAGTAAAATTTGAAAAGTTCGATATAATAGCTGAATTTACTGTATTTGAAGATTTTATTAGTTTTGAGCAAAAGATAAACAACATTCAAATAATACTGCAACCAGAGAGAAACAACACATATGGATACTATTGCTATAACAAGGAGATTTGGAAAAGATATAAAAAGAGAAGCGGTTGATAGCTTCTCTTTTTTGAAAATAAAAGGGGATGTTTTTAATTTCAAATCAGTATTACTTAACTGATTATGTTTGTATTTTACCAGTAGATTTTGTCCATTGTGTGAACTAAAAGTGAAAAATTGCAGTTTTTGTTTGAGTTTAAATTCAAAAAAGGTAGAAATTTGATTTATTTTATGTTAAAATGATAGAAAAGGAAGTAAGTAGTATGAGAGATTTTGTAGAAAGAATAGAAGGAAAACAATATAATATTGAAGAGGCAAAACAATTATTTATGGAATATACTTTAAGACATAAAGGGAAAATTTCACAAAGATTTAAGGATACTATCGTAAAAATATATCCATATCAATTGCCAAATGGAAGCAGAGCATTAGCCAATACAAATGTTACGAATAATACAATTAATATAAGGGAAGGGCAATCTATTGTTACTTTTTTTCATGAGTGTAAGCATTTATCAGATGCATGGAAAGATTCTTCAGGGAATTGGCATACCAATTGGGAAAATGAAGAGGACTATGATGCACAAATGTCTTATGTTGATAGAGAAAATAATATCATAGATATAAAAAGAGGAATTAAAGGATTAGCAATGGGAGAAGCAGTTGCATAATTATTTGCAAGTAAAGTATATTGGGATTTATGTCATAATAGTCCACAGGCATATGCCTATACTGCTCAAACAAGAAAAGTATATGATGAGGAGATAATTAACTTAAAAAAGGTAATAACGATTTTAGGGATAAATGAAGATGAGTTATTATCTTGGAAAAGTGATAATAACTTTGGAAGAAATAGGTTGGACAAATTGTTTATGAAGCTTACAGGGATAGAGGATTTTTGGGAGAAACTGGAATATAGGATGGATTATATTTCTATGCCTAAATTTATTCAAAAGTCACATCCACATTTTAGAATACATCAGACGGCATTAAAAAATGTTAAATTATATAAAGAAAACATTGATAACCTTCTTAATGTTTGTTTAAGAAAGGATATACAAGAGAGATATTATAAATTAATGGGGTGTTCTAAAGAGGAGTTTGAGATGATATACCAAAATAAGTTGAAAGAATTCGAACAGCTAAATCAATATTTAATATCAACGAAGAAAGAACATTAGACAACAAATGATAGTAGGAAAAATTAAAAAGAGTAGTTATTTTAGATAATAAATACTCTTTTTAAGTATATAATAATTTATGGCTGTTCTCCTAAAGTAATAGTCAATTCTTTATCTTGACCATTTCGATTTACTTTAATTTTCATTTCATCACCAATTTTATGCGAATTTTTAATTTGATTTAGTTCATCCATCTTAGTAATTTTTTTGCCATCTGCTTCAATAATGACATCTCCAATTTTAATACCTGCTTTTTCACCAGCAGAAAAATCGTCTACTGTTTTTACATAGATACCAACTACCAAATTATTAGCTTTAGCCGTTTGTTCATTTAAATCCATACCTGAGATTCCAATATAAGGTCTTTTTACTTTGCTATATTGAATTAATTGAGAAGTAATATCTGTTGTTGAATTAATTGGAATAGCAAACCCCATACCTTCAATTCCAGTACCAGAAAGTTTTAAAGTGTTAATTCCAATTACTTTCCCTTCACTATTTACTAAAGCACCACCACTATTACCTGAATTGATAGCAGCATCTGTTTGAATTAAAATGAATTTCTTTCCATCTGTGTCAGTAACCTCTCTATTGACAGCACTTATAACACCACAAGTAATACTACTTTGCATACCTAATGGGTTACCAACAGCCATAGCAAATTCACCTACTTTTATATTATCAGAGTCTGCAAATTCTGCTTTAGATAGTCCATTTTTTTCAATTTTAATAACGGCTAAATCGGTTTGTTCATCTTTTCCAATAATTTTAGCCTCATATTCTGTTTCATCATTAAATAAAGTAACTGTGATTTTGGTAGCTTCTGAAACTTCATAATAGGATTCGGAAGAAGAAGTGGCTACGATGTGATTATTTGTTAAAATATAGCCATCATCACTAATGATAATTCCAGAACCACTAGCAGTAGCTGTACTAGCTTGTGTTTGCCTACCAAACATAGAAATTAAAGAATTGACATTATATTCTACTTTAATTCCTACAATAGAGGGTAAAATCTTATTTGCAGCATAGATAGAAGTATCTGAATAATTAGAAAGTGATGTTTGACTTACATATCCAGCACTTTCAGGGAGTGCATTGTTTTCCGTATTAGAATTTACATTTACTATCTTTGAGCGAATAGAGGGAATACCAAAACAAGTACCTAATACAATAACAGATCCTACTACTCCGCTTAGAAACGGCAATAAAATACTTTTTCCAAATCCTGTTTTTGTTTTTACAGAAGGTTCGTTTTTGTAAACGGTTTTATATGTATTTGGGTTTTGTACAGTTTTAAAACCTTCCATTTTTTTTTCATTTTCATCCATTTTAAATCATTCCTTTCTGTGGTAAAAATAGTTTCTATTATCATAACCTATTACATGAATATAATACAATAGATTTGTGAAATTTGTGTGAAAAAAAATTGCCTTTGTATTGAAAATATAAAAATAAAAAGATATAATGTAAAAATAAAAAATAAAGGGAGAATAGGATGAAGAAGAGTGAGTGTAAAAATAAAACACAAGGAGTAACATTGATAATGCTTGCGATTACTGTAGTTGTATTGCTAATCCTTGCTGGAGTTACTATTTATAGTGGGAAAGATATGCTTAAAAAAGCTAAACTAGAAGAATTAAAAACCAATATGTTATTGATTCAGGCAAAAGCAAGAGGGTATGTAGAGGATGCTACTTTTCGAATGGGAATAGATTCCCAACCAAGTAAAAAAGAAACAGTTCGAGAGGAAGTTTATATACAAGAAGCAAAGCTAGAAAAAGCAAATGCGAATACCATACCATCCGACTTTAAAATAGGGGATGTAACTACTTGTTATTGGTTAACCGCAGAGGCACAAAGCAATTGGGGATTAAATAAAATAAAATTAGAACAGGACGAGAAATATTTAATTCAATTTGATGAAAAAAATGTAACAGTAGAGATTTATAATACAAAAGGATATGATGGCAAATATAAATTAGCAGATATAGAAACAATACAAGAATAGAAGGATAAAGATAGAACTAGCAATAATAGGAGAAAAGGATGAAAGAAAAAGAATTAGAAAGGTTAACCAAGCTAAAAGAAATTGAAAAGGGATTATATGAAAAAGGTTTTCAAAAGATATGTGGTATAGACGAAGCAGGAAGAGGACCTTTAGCTGGACCAGTTGTAGTAGCAGGAGTAATTATGCCAAGAAATTCTATGATAGAAGGGGTAAATGATTCGAAAAAGGTTTCAGAAAAAAAGAGAGAAAAGTTGTATGACATAATCTTAGAAGAGGCAATTAGTTATTCGATTGCTATTATAGGACACGATGTGATTGATGAAATAAATATTTTAAATGCAACCAAACAAGGTGTTACAAAAGTAGTAGAAGGATTGGATACAAAGCCAGATTTAATTGTAGTAGATGCATTAACTCATATTGATACAAAAGGAATTCCCTATGATTCAGTGATAAAAGGAGATGCTAAATGTTACAACATAGCAGCAGCATCAATCATAGCCAAGGTAACAAGAGATAGAATTATGAGGCAGTGGGATGAGATTTACCCACAATATGGTTTCATTAGCCATAAAGGATATGGAACAGCAAAACATATAGCTGCTATTAAGGAATATGGATTGTGTCCAATTCACAGAAGAAGTTTCACAAAAGGATTTTAAATCTGTTCTTGAAACTTTTTACCAGTTAGTTGTAGTTTCATGCTGTCAACTTAAGGGTGTAGAATATAAGATATACAGTTATATACCATTAAGTTGGCAGCATTTTTGATAGAAAGGAATGGAATAAAAAATGAGGATGATAGATATTATTGAAAGAAAGAGAGAAAAGCAAGAATTAACCAAAGAAGAAATTGAGTTTTTTATTTCTGAATATACAAAAGGAAACATAAAAGACTATCAAGCAGCAGCACTTGTTATGGCAATATTTTTAAACGGAATGACAAATCAAGAAACAACCAATTTAACTTTGGCTATGGCTCATTCAGGGGAAATATTAGACTTATCCACTTTAGAGGAAATAATTGTGGATAAACATTCTACAGGAGGTGTTGGGGATAAGGTTTCACTTATTCTTTTGCCATTAGTCAGTTCGCTAGGTGTACCAGTTGCTAAAATGTCAGGAAGAGGGTTAGGATTTACAGGAGGAACGATAGATAAGTTAGAGTCTATTCCAGGATACCAGACAACCATTGAAATGGAACAATTCGTAAAAAATGTAAAACAAATTGGTATTAGTATGATTTCACAAACTTTAAATTTGGCACCAGCTGATAAAAAATTATATGCACTAAGAGATAGCATTTCTTGTGTAGAAAGTATTCCACTTATTGCTTCTAGTATTATGAGTAAAAAGATTGCTAGTGGTGCACAGAAAATTGTATTAGATGTTACTGTTGGTAGAGGTGCCTTTATGAAAAACAAAGAAGATGCAGAAAAATTAGCTAATACTATGATTCAAATAGGAAAGTTAGCAAAACGAGAAACAATTTGTGTATTAACAAACATGAATGAGCCATTAGGCTATGCTGTTGGAAATTCATTAGAAGTGATGGAAGCAGTTAATTTCTTACGAGGAGATATGCCAGAAGATTTAAAACAGGTTGTGTTAGAGCTTGGTTGTTATATGATGCAATTAGCAGGTATAGGAAAAGATTTAGTAGAAAATAAAAATAAATTATTAGAAAACATAAAAAATGGAAAAGCATATGATAAGTTATTAGAACTTATAAAAAATCAAGGAGGAGACATCCGTTATATAGAAAATCTTGATAAATTCCCAAAAGCACGTTATATAGAACCATTGTATAATGATAAAAATGGGTATATACAAGAGATTGATAGCAAAGAAATAGGAAAGTTAGCAAGCATTTTAGGTGCTGGGAGAGAAAAGAAAGAAGATACGATTGATTCATCAGTAGGAATCGTATTAACTAAAAAAGTGGCAGATAAAGTAGAGGAAAAGGAGGTATTAGCTTATATACATGCTAATCATGAGAAAGTATTAAGTGAAGTAAAAAGAAAACTAAAAGATAGAATTCAAGTTTCACAACATAAAATTGAAAAAGAAAAGACAATTTTGGAAGTGATTCAATAATGACCGCATAGAACTAGTAATACTACTTGAATAGATATACCTTCAGTTGACAGTATTTAATAAGTAGTTATAAATAGTGTAATTTTCCAACAAAAAATAATTGAAAATTTGACAAGATATGTTATAATGATAATTAGCAGATAATAGTAGAAAGGAATGAGGCAAATGAAAGAAAAAGAAAATAAAAAACAATATGATAAAGGACAAGTATTTGTAAAAATAATGGCAGGAATTTTAGTAATGTTAACGTTAGCTGGAACCACTATTACACTTATTTATGCATTAATAGGATAAAAGACGAAACTTATAAGAGGAGAAATAAATGGTAATAAATTTAGGAATGAATTGGGAAAATTTTTATAAGGATAATATTATGTCTTATATTAAATCCTTGCAAGCAAATCCATTTGAGCTAGTTACCTTACTATTAGATTTAGCTATTGTGGTATTTTTAGTCTATTGCTTCTTCAAAATTGTAAGAGGTTCTAGAGCTTGGCAATTAATCAAAGGGATAGCACTTTTAATTATAGCCACTTGGATAAGTGGACTTTTCAACTTAAAGATTTTAAATTGGATTTTAACAGGGATTATGAATTTAGGAGTAATTGCTATTATTGTTATTTTTCAACCAGAATTGCGAAGAGGATTAGAACAATTAGGAACTAATAAACTAACGCAATTTTTTGGTTTGGATAAGGATGTATCAACAAAAACGAAAGAAGATATTTATAAAGTAGCAATTGCAGCAACTGAGCTTTCAAAGGCAAAAACAGGTGCTTTAATTGTGTTTGAAAGAGATATCAAAATACAAGACATTATAGCCACTGGAATACCAATGAATGCTGAAGTATCACCACAATTATTGGTTAACATATTTGAACCTAAAACGCCTTTACATGATGGAGCTGTTATTATATCAGGAAATAAAATTGCAGCAGCAGCATGTGTATTGCCATTAGCAGATGATAAAGATATTGCTAAAGAATTAGGAACAAGGCATAGAGCAGCGATT
Source organism: uncultured Clostridia bacterium (assembly GCA_948585895.1). Taxonomy (GTDB): domain Bacteria; phylum Bacillota; class Clostridia; order TANB77; family CAG-508; genus CAG-269. The sequence goes on from CAPBNZ010000001.1 coordinate 81,986, forward strand.
GGTATATCAAAAGAATCAGATAGCATAGTTGTAATAGTTTCAGAAGAAACAGGTAAGATGTCAGTAGCAAAAGATGGAACTTTAATTGCAGATGTACGAGAAGATGTTTTAAAGAAAATCTTAATTAGTAATATTGTGACCAAAAGATTTACTGTTGAGAAGCAAGAAAGAAAAAATAGGTTGAAACAAATAAAAGAAGAAATAAAAAAGGAAAAAAATCAAGACGAAAATGAGCAAGAAAATAAATAGAAAGTTTTTGTGTATCTAAGTTTGAAGTTAGAAAATCTTATTGTGTGGAGGAAGGAACGTCCATGGAAAGACCAAGCCTTTCTCTATTTCTTATTAATTCCTTTTTCATTTAGATGGAAAGCATTTTGGGGATAGGAAGGACACAAAATTTATAAAAATTAGATATAGACTTCAAGAGAGGAATAAAAATTGAAATGAGAAATATAAAATTAATAATTGAATACGATGGAAAAGACTTTAATGGTTGGCAAAAACAGCCTAAAATAAATGGTTTGAACATATTTTGATTTTATTTCAAAGTGGTTCAAACCATTGTTATATCTATGTTTTTAATTTTCAATATATTTTCAAATAAATATAAAATATTTTAAAAATAATTCGCGTGGCTGTACTGGTGGCTGTACTAACATATATTTAAAAGTCAAGTGTCAAGCCATTTTCCTTTAAGTAGTTGTAAGATAAATCAAGGTGTTCTTTTTTAAATTTGTCAAAAACTTCACAATATACATTTAAAGTAGTTGCAACATTTGCGTGTCCCATTATTTTTGCTAAAACGGATGCAGGCATTCCAGACTCAATACATCTAGTTGCAAATGTATGTCGGAGCATATGTTGATGGACATCATAACCTTTTCCAATGTTATAATTTTTACAAAACTCTTTGAACATCATATTAACAGTATCTGTACTTATACATTCTTTATATGAATTGCAAAATAGAAGGTTATAATCATTTTCTGTATAATATTCTGATGATAAATATTCTTTAAGGATATTTTCAACATTAGAATCCATCATTATATCTCTAATTCCATTTACTGTTTTTGTATAAGATCCGATTGTTGCTCTGTCATCAAATGTACGAGTAATAGTTCTTCTAATATGAATTATCTTATTTTTAAAATCAATATCATTTATATCTAAAGCATTTATCTCGCCCATTCTCATACCTGTAAATAAACTTAATAAAATTTGATATTTATATCTAAATTTTTTTGCATTTTGTAATTCATTAATAAGTTGCTTTTGCTCATCAATAGTAAAAGCAGACACATTTTTAGATTTATCTTTATATTTTTGAGATAAAGGTATTTCAAATTCTAGTTGATCATCTAAAAAATTATAACGAAGAATATTTCGCCTTACAGCTATTTTAAAAGTATTGTTAACTATTCCATATATTTTAGCAATAACAGAATCTGAATATTTTGTAATATATATCAAGAAATCTTTTAAATCCTTTTCTGTAATTTTTTGAAGTTCCATATTAGCAATATAATGTGTAGAGATATTCTTTAATGTGTGCAATTTACGAGAGTAGGAACTTTCTTTTAATTTATTCATTTGGTAGGCAGTATCAATAAATTCTTTTGCAATATCATAAAATGTAACTTTTGATTTATCTACATAAGTATCTGTATTTAATTCAGTAATAACCTTTTCCAATTTCTTTTTTACTTCTTGTCTTGTTTTTCCATATATAGTTTTCCTTTTTCTTTTTCCAGTTTTCTCATCATACATAGCAATAGTGTACTCAGTAACCCACATGATTTTGCCATTTCTTTTTCTTTTGAATATTGTGCCTTCGCCATTTCCACGAGTTTTAGTTGCACCCATAATAAAAAACCTCCATATTCAATAATCTTTTTTGTTTTAAACTATTGAAAATGAAAGCATTATTTGATATTATAGTAATGTAATCACTTTCAATAGTGGTTATGCTCTGGATAATGTGTGGCTTCCGCAAAAAGATACACATTATCCTTTTTTATTAAAATATATTTGTATCATAAGTAATTTTAATCCATTCAATATTTTTTCCATTATAACCACACCAGAAGTCTGGAACACTAGAATCGTAAATTCTTATTGTCGAACCAGTATTCTTAATTTGTGTTATATCATGTTTACTTAAATTAAACATATAAAAGATATCATTTTGTGAATTAAACTTGATATTTTTATTTATATTAATACGAACTAAATTATTATTATGGAATACATATTCATATGTAGAATTATTATAATATAATGTAGTTAAAGGAATAGACTTTTGTTCATTAATTGTATAATTCCAATCTTCCTTTTGCTCAGGAGTACCATTTAATTCTATTAAATCATTTATAGAAATTGTTTCTCCAGCTGATTTATAATATTTATTTACATCTAGAATTTGTTCAATATGAATTACATCTTTAGTACTAGATTCTATTAACAATCCAAATAGTATTAAAACAATAATTAATATTATTCCTGGAACAATACCAGTAATTTTTCCTTTATTTTTCTTCTTTTTAGTAATTTTGTCATCTGTATATGAAGATTGTTCTAAACTGACTAATTTTCCACAACCTGAACAATATTTTTCATCTGATAACAATTCTTTTCCACAATTTTTACAAAACATAATATTGACTTCCTTTCTATTTAAAAGCACTCTTATTTTCTACTTTTATAATTTTTCCTATAACTTGAAATTTTTTACTTTCTAATTCTTCTTTAGTTAGTTTTAAAATAGGATAATAAACATTCATTGCTTGAAATTCAAGTATATCATTATTATCTATAACTTTTCTAATATATTCTTTATTATCTAATCTAAATAAAATAGTTTGACCACTCTCATAATTAGATGTTTTTTGAATAAATGCAATATCTCCAATATCAAGTAAAGGAAACATAGCTGAATCAATAGCTGTATATTGAAAAATATCGTTAGTAGTTCTTAATTCATCAGGAGTTCTTTCTATTGGAACATCAAATCCCATCATCCAAGCTTCATCTACATTTAAGATTTTACATAATATATATATATTATCTTGTCTAGCAAGAGCCTTTCCTTTTAAATATTTATTTATAAGTGATTGTGATATTGTTTTTGAAAATGCTTTTGTTTTTTCAGACAATTCGATTTGATTTATATTATTTAATTGCATTGCAATTGCTAATCGATTAGCAAAGCTATCAGTTCTCTCATTATTCATAACAAACCTCCTTTGATATAAAATATCATATCAAAAAAATGAAATAAAATCAATAGTTTTGAAAAATAATACAAAAAAATGAAAAAAATTCATAAAAAGTATTGACAATATTTTTTAGGTGATATATTATAATGACAAATATGAATTAAATTCATAATAAATAAAACGAAAGGAAGTGATATGATGCTAAATTCTTTAGATTATTCTCTTTTAAGAGGAAGAATTAGAACATATTTTGGAAGTGAAGCAAACTTTGTAAAGGAACTTCAAAGAAAGGGAGTAGAAATGAGTGCGGGTAGTTTTTCAAATAAAATAAACTGCAAATCTCCATTTAATCAAATAGAAATAGTAGAAATTTGTAATTTATTGGGGATACAAATTGAAGAAGCTGTTACATATTTTTTTACAAAGAAATATGAATTTAATTCATAAAAAAGGAGATAGTATGAAAAAAATAAAAAAATGCGGAAGCCACACAAAAAAAGGAGGAAAATTAAATGGAATTACAAGATAATGTTTTTTATACCCCAACGCAATTTGCAGAATTAAGAAATTGTAGTGTACCAACAGCACTAAATATCTATAATTCACCAGATTTTCCAAGTGAAAATTTTGGAAAAGAGAAAGTTGCATTAGGAAGTGCAATAAGAGAATGGTACAAAAAGAAAAGATTAAAGGGGGATGAACAATGAAAATAATCAATAAAAAGAAATTTCTAGTAAGAATATTAGAAATATTAGTAATTATAGGAACTATTATATTAACAATATTATCAATAAATTATGCTAACAAACTTAGAGGACATCAAGCATATGGAGGAGAATACTTAGTACCAGTTTTAGGTTTAATAGTAATACTTATTATAGAAACATTATATGAAGAAAGTGAAAAAAAGAAAGGGGATAAGAAAAATGGAAGAAGATAGATGTGATAATGAAATGGAAGTATTTAATGCTAGAGTTCATGAAGATGAGATGATAATTTCTATTGAAGAATACAAAAGTATGAAAGATAAAATTGAAAATTTTGAAAAAGCAAAAAAGGAATATCAAGCACATACTACATATCTAGAACAAATGGTAAAAGAAAAATCAAATGATAAAGAAAACCTATTAAATGAAATGAGGATAATAAATGAAGAAAACAGAAAATTGAAACGAGGCATTATAAATTTTATTAGAGGATTAGGAGGATAACATGGATAAATTACACGATTGCTACATTTGGCACATTATAACATTGGCCACAATGAAGTATAAATTAAGAAGATTGAAAGGAGGTAAATAATATGAAAGGAAAGCATACAGAGGAAGCATTAAAAATTAAACAATTAGAAGAAACTATTTCATTAAAAGAAAAGGAAATCAAAGATATTAAATTTAGTGTATCAGATATCTTATTACAAATAAGAAACATAAATGAATCAAATGACTACTCAGATCCAAGTGTAAAAAGAAGAAAGATATCAGAATTATGTACAGATACTAGATATGAATTACTTATTGATGAAATAGAAATTGGTTACAAAAAGCAAAACGCAAAAATAATAGAACTACCAAATACCCGCAAAAGTAATAAATAGTTCTATAAAAACACTTATATAAATGCTCTATTTTCATTCTAACATATAAAAATATGGAAATCAAGAGCAGAAAGGAGAAAAAGATGTCTATATGTAGTATTTGTGGAAAGCACTACGAAGGATATGGAAACAATGCACAACCAGTAAATGATGGAAGATGCTGCGATGAATGTAATGGAACAATTGTAATTCCAAGGAGATTTCAAGATGCAGCAAATAGAAGGGAGAAAGAGTCGAATGGAAATAAAAATATTTAGTTTAAAACTCAAAAATTTTAAAGGAATAAAAGAATTAAAAATAGATTTTAATTGTCAAAATACAAATATTTATGGAGCAAATGCAACAGGAAAAACGACAATATTTGATGCTTTTAAATGGTTATTTTTTGATAAAGATAGTAGCGATAGAAAAGATTTCAATATAAAAACATTAGATAATAATAATAATCCAATACACTTTTTAGAGCATGAAGTAGAAGCAATATTAGTAATTGATGGTGTGGATATGACTTTTAAAAAAGTATTGCAAGAAAAATGGGTAAAGAAAAGAGGAGAAAGTGATCGAGAATTTTCTGGACACGAAACTAATTATTGGATAGATGAAGTACCAGTAAAGAAAAAAGATTACGAGGAAAAAATTAATAGTTTAATTCCAGAAAGTTTATTTAAATTGATTACAGATCCATCATATTTTAATAACCAATTGAAGTGGACTGAAAGAATAGAATTGCTAATAAATATTTCTGGAGCAAATATTTCTGATGATGAAATATTAGATTCAAAAGAAGAATTTAAAACAATAAAAGATAATTTAGAAGGCAGATCCATTGATGATTACAAAAAAGTAGTGCAAGCCAAAATAAAAGACTTAAATAAAGAAAAAGAAACTATACCTGTAAGAATCGATGAACTTACAAATACTTTAATAACTGAACACAATATTGATTATAAGGAAATTGAAGAACAAAAAGAAGAATATAACAAACAACTTAATAACATAGAATTAGAAATGACAGACATACAAACAAAAGCAAAAGAAAATATGAAAATAGCAGATCAATTAACAATTGCAAAAAAAGAATTGGCAGACTTTAAATTAAAAAAAGAAACTGAATATTCTCAAAAATATTCTATATGCTTAATTAACTTACAAAATGAAAAGAAAATAATTGAGAATACAATTAGACTAAAGCAAGAAGAAGATAGTGATAGATTATTAAAGATACAATTAGACCAAAAAAGAAAAGAAGAACTATATAAAAAGTGGGATGAAGTTAGCAAAATCACATTAGAATTTGATCCAAACTCATTTATATGTCCAACTTGTAAAAGAGAATATGAAACAGATAAAAAGGAAGAAATAAAAAAACAATTTGAAGATAATTTAAATCTACATAAAAAGAGTGAACAAGAGGCGATAAATAGAGAAGGACAGGCCATAAATATAAGATTAGATGAAAATACAAAGGCTAGAGAAAAAATACAACAAGAACTTCCAAAACTAGATAACAAACTAGAAGAAATAAATACTAAGATAGCAGAAATTGAAAAAGCAAAAGAAACAGACAACTCATTTGATGTAACTTCATTACCAGAGTATAGTAATAAAATCAAAGAAATAGAAGAACTAGAAGAAAAAGTAAAGAACTTAACAAATGGAGATATATCATATTTACAAAATAAAAAGGCAGAAATAATAGAAGAAATTAATAAGTTAAATAAAACTTTAAATGAAAGAGAAATACAAGAAAAAACAAAGCAACGTATAGAAGAATTACAAGCATCAGAAGAAGATATTTCAAACAAAATACAAGAACTAGAAGGTCAACAATATGCACTAGAAGAATTTACAAAAACAAAAGTTGAGTTATTGGAAAATGCTATAAATAGTAAATTTGAATTAGTAAAATTCAGATTATTTGACACACAAATAAATGGTGGACTTATAGAATGCTGTGATACATTAGTAAATGGTGTTCCATATGCAGATGTAAACAATGCACATAAAATACTTGCTGGACTAGATATTATAAATACATTAATTAAATTTTATAATACTTCAGCACCAATATTTATAGATAATAGAGAATCAATAAATGAGATTTATAGTATTAATACGCAAATAATCAGTTTGATAGTAACTACAGATAGCAAATTAAGAATGGAGGCAGTATAAATGAAATCCAAGAATATAGTTGAATTTGCAAAGAACGATGAAGGAGTAAGTGTTACATTAAATAATACTGAAACAATAGATGTTCTGATTGGAATTGCAGAAACAATACAATTAATATCTGAAGGAACAAAAGAAACTAGAAAAAGTATCATCTCAGACATAAACAAAATTTTAGATATATTAGAAGAACAAGAAAAGAAAGAGGAGGAAAATTAAATGAATAATGAAACATTAAAAATATCAAGTAAATCAAATCCAAATGCTGTTGCTGGAGCAATAGCAGGAATATTAACTGAAAAAGGAAGAGTAGAAATGCAAGCAATAGGAGCGGGTGCAATAAATCAAGCAATAAAGGCCATTGCTATTACTAGATCATATGTAGCAGCAGGTGGTATTGATTTAGTATGTATACCCGCTTTTTGTACAGTAAAAGTAGAAAATGAAGACAGAACTGGAATGAAATTTATAGTTAAGGAGGCTAAATAATATGAGTAATGAATTAGTTAAAAAGGAAGAAAAACAATTACAAGTTGTTAAAGAAGAAAGAAATATAACAGATAATGTATTAAATAAAATACATCAATTTCAAAATAATGGGCAGATATATTTCCCTAATAATTATAGCCCAGAGAATGCACTAAAAAGTGCATGGTTAAAATTACAAGAGGTTAAAGACAAGAATGGAAAACTAGCCCTAGAAACTTGTACACAACCAAGTATTGCAAATGCACTATTAAATATGGTTATACAAGGATTAAACCCTATGAAAAATCAATGTTACTTTATACCGTTTGGAAATCAACTAACATTAATGAGATCATATTTTGGATCAATAGCAGTAGCAAAACAATTTGGAGAAATAAAAGATATAACAGCAGAAGTTATCTATGAAGGAGATAAAGTTGAAACTGAAATAAAAAGAGGAAAAACATCTATACTTTCACATACAAGAAATTTTGAAAATATAAATAAAGCCAAAATAATAGGAGCATATGCAACAATTCTATATAATAATGATTTTGAAGAAAGTTTGATAATGACAATAGATCAGATAAAAACTTCATGGAAAAAATCAAAATTAAATCCAGATAATAAAGAAAGTACACATTCACAATTTACTGAAGATATGTGCAAAAGAACAGTTATTAATAAAATATGTAAATATTATATCAATACAAAAGATGATAGTAATTTAAATATGATAAAAATGGCATTTGAAACATCAGATGAAGAATTAAAAGAAAGCGAAGTTGAATATGAAATACAAGAAAATGCTAATAAAGAATTAATTGATGTTGAAACTGGAGAAATACAAGAAATTGAAGATACTGCATCTGTAGAAAACAACGTTGAAGATGCTACAACTGAAGGACCAGCATTTTAATGAAATTAAAAGTATTAGGTAGTAGTTCTAGTGGAAACTGCTACCTAATAGAAGCAAATGACAATGAAAAATTAATATTAGATGCAGGTGTTAATTTTAAGATTGTTCAAAGGGAATTAAATTTTAATTTTAATGGAATAAAAGCAGTATTGATAACTCATGAACATATGGACCATTTAAAATATGCTACAAATTTTGCATTATATGGAATAGATATATATGCATCTGCAGGTACATTTCAAAAACAAAATTTAGTTGGACACAGATTCAAAGTTATAAAAGCATTAAAACAATTTGAAGTTGGAAATTTTGTGATACTTCCATTTGATACACAACACGATGCTGCAGAACCATTAGGATTTTTAATACAACATAAAATCACTGGAGAAAAATTACTTTATGCAACAGATACATATTACATAAAATATAAGTTTAATAAATTAAATTATTTACTTTTAGAATGTAACTACAATAAAGAAATAGCAAAAGAAAATGCAGAAAATGGAGTAATAAATAAAACTAGATATACAAGATTACTAGAAAGTCATTTTAGTTTAGATAATGTAATAAAATTCTTAAAATCTAATGACTTAAGTTATGTAAAAAATATTATACTATGCCATTTATCAGATACAAATTCAAACCAAGACATAATGCAAAGTAAAGTATATGAAGAAACCAATATAAACACTACAATAGCAAGACCAGGACTAAATCTAGAATTAAAGTTATATCCATTTTAATGGAGGTTCATATGAATAGTATAAAAGCGATAACTCAATTAGAAGAACTAAAAAGGGACAGGCTTAGTTTTATACAAAATGATGATTCTGATGAAATTTATTTAAATGATATAAAAGCCATTACTTTAGCAATAAAAGCATTGAAGAAATGTCCGGATGTAAAAGATACATCATTTAATTGCAGAATGTGTGGAAAAGAATTAAAAACTTGGAAAAGTATTCAAAGGGGATTTGGACCAATATGTGAAAAGAAATATTTAAATGATGTATATAAGAATCGACAAATTACTATGGATACAATGATAAGAAAGGAGAAATTACATAATGGAAAATAGAGCAAAAGTAACTATCATAGATACAAAAACTCAAGAAGAAACCACTGTACCACTTACTTTATCAATTGAAGTAACAACAATGCTTGTTGAAGATGCAATTAAGAGCGGATTTAAAGTAATAGTAGAAACAATAACAAACTAAAGCAAAAATGTAAATGGATAGGTGGTGATTTAATTGGCAAGGCCTAAAAAACAGGGATTAGATTATTTCCCTTTAGATGTGAATGTAGACAATAAAATTGAAATATTAGAATCAGAATATGGAATATTAGGATTTGGATTTATAGTTAGGTTATTTCAAAAAATATATGCAAATGGATATTATTTGGAATGGAATCAATATAGTGCAATCTTATTAAAAAAAGAAATAGGAATGTCAAAAGAAAAAATAGATGAATTTATAAAATTCTGTTTAGAAATAAATATTTTTGATAAAAAATTGTATTCTCAGTATAGCATTTTAACTAGTAGAGGTATTCAAAAAAGATATTTTACTGTATGCAAGAGAAGGAAAGAGATAGAGATTATAAAAGAATATCTGCTTGTAAAACCTGAAGATTACGGGGTTAATGTAAACAATACCGATACACAAAATCAAAATGAACGGAATTAATGTTGACAATAACTCAATAAATGTTGACAATAATTCACAAATAGAAAGAGAAATAGAAAGAGAAATCGAAATAGAAAATGAAATAGAAATAGAAAGTGAAAAAGAAAAAGAAATTAATATATATGAGCTGCAATCCATCTATCCATCTAATCATAAAATAGGAGAAAATAGAAATTTAGATGAGATGATGGATGAGATGGAAAAGATGGAATTTGATATGATTATATCTAATTGTGAAATGCATATTCTTTCACCAGAACTTGCCATTGAAATAACTGAAATTTTAAAAGAAATGTATATGCATCCAGATACAAGAGAAAGAATACAGGAAATAAATTCTAAAAAATTATGTTATGCATTAAAGAATTTTGCTATTGCAAATACAAAATCAAGAATACAAATACCAAAAGCATATTTTAAAAAATGTGTATTGTCAGCATTAGATCAAACTGAATTAAGTCAGCAATATGATGCAGATACAATAATGGATGAAATGGCTAATTTTGAAGGAGGATAATATGGCAGGAATACGAGAAGATGAACTCATATCAAGAGGACTAAAAATATGTGAAAATTGCGAGTGGTGCGTTCCAACCTTAAATTGTGAATTTCCTCATTGTTTATTAACGGGACAACAAAAAGGATTATTTGAATATTGTGATTTATTTAAAACCAGGACAGGAATGCACATTAGTATGTAGGAGGAAAACAATAATGAAAGATATAGAAGAAATTAAAAGAACTCCAGGAATAGTTATAAAAAGGGAAGGACCAGATGGGTTTGGCGGTTCAGTATTTCCAATTGAATACAAAAATGGAAAAGTTAAAGTAATAAATGATATTGATAAAACATTGCATTTCATTTTTAGTTGGGGTTGTGGATTTGAACATTTAAGTGTTTCTACACCAATAAAGACACCAACATGGGATCAAATGTGTTTTATGAAGGATATATTCTGGAAAGACGACGAAGTATGTATGCAAATACATCCAAAAAAAGAAAATTATGTTAATAATATGCAGTATTGCTTACATATTTGGAGACCTATTGATAAAGAGATACCAACGCCGCCAAATATAATGGTAGGTTTTAGAAAGGGAAAAGAAGCAGAAGATTTAATGGAGTTGATAAAGTATTATGAGGATATGCCTAAATGGAAACAGTAAATTTTAGAAACAAACACAACCTATAAAAAATATACGAAGGAAAGGTGGAAAATTTATGATAATTGACGATATGCAACAAACATTAGAATTATTAGGAAACATCAAATATTTTTTCTTCAATATGGAAGAAACAGAAAAAAAGTTAAGCACTGAATTATACAACAAAGAAGGAGAAAGAGACGACCTTTTACATGAAATAGAACTAAGCGATTTAAATATTGGGGAAAGGTCCAATACATATAAAAAACTAAAATCAGTATTACAAGAAAGAAGAATAATAAAAGACAAAATAGAGTTAATAAATACCATAAAACCATATGCAAGTAAATTTATAACAAAAGGTATTTGTGCAGAAACTGATGCAACTATAAAAAATATAGAAACATTGAAAAGTAATCAAGAAAATAGGCAATATACACCAAGAGTATTACAAAATTTAAAATGTGCCAAGAAAAAGAAGGAGGAATAAACATGGATTTTAGACAAATAGAAGAAACACAAAAAATAAACAGAATAAAAAGTGAAAATGAATGCTTAGTATGTGAAGTAGTTATAACGAAAGAGTTTAAGCATACACCAGTATCAATTACATATGGACATGGTGGGCCAATAGAAATGGCACAAATGGTAAAGACATTGACGGATGTTGCAAACTCGTTAGTTAGAGAATTTCCAGAGATTAAAAACATTATACCTATGTTAAATCAAAATAGTGGAATGAGAACTGCATATAAAAGTGTTGAAACAACAGAGGAGTGATAGAAATGTATTGTAGTAGATATAAAAAAGAATGTGAAGAAGCTTTGTATTTTAACTGTGATGTTCCAACTAGTAGTAGTCATATAGATGAAGAAATAAAAGAATGTCAGGAATGTGTGTTTTGTGAGGTGAAAGATGAGTAATCAAGAACACTGGAATATTGAAGAATATAGAGAATATCAGAAAAAGGGAAACAAAAAAAGTAAATATGGTGCAGTAAAGACATCTGTAGATGGACAAACATTCGATAGCAAAAAAGAAGCGGATTATTATTGCGAATTAAAATTGAGGCTGCAGAGCGGAGACATCAAAGGTTTTTGTTTGCAGCCTGTATTTATACTAGCACCAGGACTAAAATATAAAGCTGATTTTATAGTATTTCATAATGATGGTACAGCAGAAATAATTGATACGAAAGGGTTTAAAACAAAAGAATATATTGCAAAAAAGAAGGTATTTGAAGATAAATACAATTTAAAAATAATTGAGGTTTAAGGATATGTATGCGATTTATGATTTGAAAAGTAAAGAACAATGTATTGGAATATTTGATTATAGAAAAGATGCAGCAGACTATTTGGGAATTCATAAAGATAGTTTAAGTAGATGCATACAGAAAAAACAGCTTATAAAAAATAGGTATGAAATAGTAAAAATAAAGGAGGAATAGGATTATGAATCCAGTAAATTTTGAAGATGCAAATTGTGTATATAAAGCACAAGGATGTGGGGATTTACCTGCATTAAAAACAGATAAACATATAGTATCTTGTTGGGAAATGACAGAAAAGGAAAAAGAAGAATTTTTGAAAACAGGTAGGATCTATTTATCAGTAATGGGAAATATACAACCACCAGTAGCGCTATATGTAGATAGGCCATACATAAGACAATAATTAAGGAGGAATAGAAAATGGGAACAAAAAATAAATTAGTAGATCTTAATAATCATCTATTTGAAGAATTAGAAAGACTTAACGATGAAGAACTAAAGGGAGAGGCTTTGCAAGAAGAAAGAGAAAGGGCAAAGACTATGGCTACTGTTGCACAAACAATTATAAACAATGGAGAGTTAGCATTAAAAGCACAAAAGCATTTTGATGAATACGGAAAAGCAGATCATATACCAGATATGTTACAAATAGGAGATGGAAAATGAAAAAAGTCTATACTGAAGAAATGAAAAATTATATTGCTTGTAACTGCAGAGGTAAAACCATACTGCAGTTACAACAAGAATTTAATATAAAATTCAATACTAATATTACGTATCATGCTATGAAATCTTATTTAAGTTCTCACAAAATAAAAGTGGGCCATAATAATAAACGAAAATTTAAAGATGAACATATTGAATTCTTAAAGGAAAATGTAAAAGGAATAACACTTAAAGAATTAACGGAGAGGTTTAATAACAAATTTGGTATGAATATTAGTGAGAGTGCAGTTAGTAATTTAAAACACAAATACAATTTGCAAAGTGGAATTGTAGGAGGACGATTTGAAAAAGGACAAGTGTCATGGAATAAAGGTAAGAAAATGCCTCCATATCAGTACAAAAGGTGTAATCCGACAATGTTCAAAAAGGGAAACATTCCAGCAAATCGCAGACCAATAGGTAGTGAAAGAATAGATCGAGATGGATATGTTCTTGTAAAAGTTGCAGAGCCAAACAAGTGGCGACCAAAGCATAGGGTATTATGGGAAAAAGTAAATGGGCCAATACCTAAAAAACATAGATTAATATTTGCAGATGGAAATAGGCAGAATATAACACTAGACAATTTGATTTTGGTGTCTTATGCACAGTCTTTTATAATGAATCAAAAAAACTTATTTAAGAATGACAAAGAACTAACAAAAGCAGGTGTAACAGTTGCAAAGGTTTTAGATAAAGTAAATAAAAGAAAAAAGGAAATGTAGTATGAAAAAAGATATAGATTACGAACAACTTTACTACGATGAAGTATATAAAAATAGAAAATTGCAAAATAGAATTGTAGAACTGGAAAATGAAATCCAGGATCTAAATATCTGCAGAACAAAGAAAAATATTGATTTGCAAAAATACATTATGCTACAGATAGGAAGGAGAAATAATGGCGAAACCAGTACAAAGAAAAAGATATAAAAACAAACAAAATATAACTTGTGAATTATGCGAACATTGTATGTATGTGGAACATGGTGATATGTATTGTGAAGAACATGAAAATTTTGCAGATGTTTATGATGAATTTTGTCCAACAGAAAATTATATGTGGTGCAATGGAAAAAAATTTATAGAAAGGTAGGGAAACAAATGAAAACAAAATATTATGATAAGGAAATGTATGCTAGAAATGAAAGTATAAAGGGTGTATTAGTAGTGTTAGTGTCTTTTATACTAGGATTTGCAAGTGGATGCATGGCAATAAATAAAGAATTAACAAAACAAAATAACGAAAAACAAAATTATATTAATACTTTAGAACAGCAAGTAGAAGAACAACAAGTAACAATAAGGGACCAGTATATTGAATTAGATTCGTTAAGAGAAACTGTATATATGTATAGCATATATGGAAAGTAGGTGTTACTAATGATTAAGTTTATATTAGGGTTGTTATTAGGTACATTTTTAGGAATAGGACTAATGTGTTTACTTCAAGTAGCAAAGGAGGATGAAGAATAATGCCTAAAACTAAAGAAACATTGCAATTTGAAGAATATTTAAAAAAATATACTAAAAAACAGGGGATATTTGGTTGCCTTGAAGTTACAATAGGTTGGTTTGGAAAAGAAAGGGTTGATTATCTTACATACGATACAAATGATTGGTTTAAGTGTTATGAGATAAAAGTGACAAAAGCTGATTTTTATAGCAAATGTCATAAAACATTTGTAGGAAATTATAACTATTATGTAATGCCAAGAGAATTATATTATGAGGTAAAACAAGATATTCCAAATGAAATAGGCGTATTAGTAGAAAATAAAATTGGAGATAAAATTTATGAATATTCTCCATTAAGGTCAATAAAAAAAGCAATTAAACAAGAATTAAAAGTAGATAAAGATATATTAAAAAATTCATTAATTAGATCGTTATATAGAGAAGCATATTGGAAAAGGAGGGGATAGTATGCCAACAGAAAATAGTGAGTTAGTACAAAAAAGAGTAAGACTCACACTTACAAAGGAAGAATCAATACAAATACAGAAAATGATTGGACTACAAAGAATAACAAGAAAAAGATTTAAAAAGTTGCTAATGGGCTGTGGAATGCAAAGAAACGATGCTGAAGTAGTCACTAATGCATTTAGAGAAAGTAAAATACAATATACACCATTAGCAGTACAAAAGGTCATTGAAATAATTAATATGGAAGCGGAAAAGGAGGAAAAGTAATATGTATAAGTTAGTTATATATTTTATGGGAGGAACAACATTTGTAACAACATTTGATAATGAAAAGGATGTAGAAGATTTTAAAAAGAAAATTAAAAATAGAAGATTATTAAAAAAATATAACTATATTCTTGAAACAAAAATGGAAGGAATAAATATTGCTAATATGAATGCATATCAAATTACAAAGGAGGAATAATTTATGATATTTGAAACAACAATCAACTTAAAAAATAAAAGTAAGGAAGAACTATTAGATTTATTAAATGATAGTTTAAAAATAATACAATCACAACAAGAAGAAATAGAACTTAGTAATAAAGTAATAGATAAAAGAAATCAAGAAAAACTAGAATTAGCAAAAGAGCTTTTAAAGAAAGATAGAATAATTGATTTAATGGCAGAAATGTTGGTGAAAGTTCCTAATAATTTGGACAGCCCACAAACAGCATCTATCATTGCAATGTTAAATAGAGATTTGGAATTAAAGAAATTAAAAGTAAAAAAATATTTTGAAATGAAGGTAGAAAATGAAAATGATAATTGATTTTTTTACAGGAAAAGAAATAAAAGATGATGGTAAATGTAATAATTGCAAATATAATCAGGGGTATAAAACAAACAATCCTAGCATTATATGGTGTGATAAACATATAACATATAAACAAGAAAATTATGAATGTTCTGATTATAAATTTAGATGTGAAGGAGGTACAAAAGAATGAAATGTACTGATAAAGAGTGGCAACATTGTAGAGTTGAAAAAATGGGATGCCCTGGATGCTATTATGATGAAATAAAGGTTAATGAATTCGTAAGAACAAAATATGGAGAAATAAGTAAAATAACTGATATTTTTGTTAGAGACGAAGAAATACTACTAGGAGTAAAAAACACTATAATAGTTAATGAATATGGAGAATATGGAAGTGTAATTTACAAAGATAAGATTTCGAAAGCATCTTCAAATATATTAGATTTAATTGAGATAGGAGATATATTAGAAATTAAAGAAAACAATGACATTTGTTATTTAGGACTAGCAAAAGACACAATAACAGTTAATTATACAGACATAATAGAAGATATAAAAGCTAAAAGATGTGAATTAATATCAATACTTACAAAAGAACAGTACAATCAAAATTGTTTTAAGGTAGGTGACTAATATGAGTAAAAACTTATTAGGAAAACATGTTATAACATATGATAATCACGAAGGAATAGTTATAAATCAATACAAACCAACAGGAAGAAATCAAGAAAGTGTGCATATACAACAAATTAATGGTCGAATATGGTTTTGCCCAATTGATAATATAAAAGAAGAGGTGTAAAGATGAGCATAGAAAGAGATTGTAAAAAAATACATAAAAAAATAATGAAATTTAAGGAGAA
>CAPBNZ010000001.1:98775-99560 GCA_948585895.1 uncultured Clostridia bacterium
TGACAGGAATATCACATTTTGTTTAAAATGTAATAAAGATTTTGCTTCTTATGAAATTTCTTTATATGTAAATCCACAAATCGATGAATACAAAGTAATAAAAGAAAATTTGCAATTAAATATGTTGTGGTTTAGTCAAAGAAAAGAGTTAGAACAAAAATACAATGAATGGATAAAAGAAAACAATGCAAAAGATAATGCTTTTAATGTAATAACTTTTTTAGAAGAATTTGATTTATTGAATAGAGAAAAATCAATAAAATTTTTAAATAAAGAGAAAAGGAGGATAAGAATATGATAGTGGGGCCAATACATAGTAAAGAAGAAGCAGAGAAGGCTGTAACATCAATAGGACAGGAACTTATAAGAAGGGCAAAAGATATAACTAATGATATTGAAAGAGTTACCAAAATAAAAATTGAAGCAGAAATATTACCAGACGAAGTAACAAATGTGAATGTGACCAAAAATTATGTAACAGACTTCAAGGAAGAGGGGGGGAAAATCAAATGAATGATAAGACAAGTAATACAATAGCATTAAAACAACAAATAATTAATGAATTAGAAAAACTATCATTAGATGTAAAAGAATCAGCAACTAGTGATATAAGGTTTAGAATAGAAACAAAACATTGGTATGGATATAGTGAACCATTTTTGAAAAAAGATAGGCATATATTAGATGTGTCAAAAGATACAATGCAATCAATACTAAGTTCTGCGATTGAAAAAGAAAAAGAAAGAATCGAAAAACTTATTGATACGGAAATACAAAAAAGAATA
>CAPBNZ010000001.1:99588-101106 GCA_948585895.1 uncultured Clostridia bacterium
GATAGAAAAAGTAAATCCAGATCATCCAGATAAAATAGCGGATAGAATAGCTGGAGCAATAGTAGATTTAGGATATAAATTACAAGAAAATCCTAAAATAGCAGTAGAAGTGCTAATTGGACATAATAATTGTAAAATAATAATTGAAAGTTCTGTTAAGTATAATGAAACAGATATATTTGACATTGTATATAGAATTACTAAAACAAATAATATTGCGGTAGAAGTAATATTAGCGAAGCAAGACGAGTACTTAGCAAATAATCAAAAAGAAAAAATAAGGTGTGGAGATAATGGAATATTCAAAGGTGTACCACTTACTGAAGAAGAAATACAAGCAAGTTATTTAGCACATCAAATTTATAATAAGTATAATAGTGATGGTAAATACATAATAGATATGCCAAGCAATAAGACAATTATATGTCAAAGTAATGCCAAGACAGAGGAGTTAAAAACTGTATATCCAACAGCAATAATAAATCCATTAGGAGAGTGGACAGGAGGATTAAATGTCGATACTGGTGCTACAAATAGAAAGTTGGGTAGTGATATGGGAAAAGGCGTTACAGGTGGAGGATTACATGGTAAAGATCTATCAAAAGCTGATGTAAGTATAAATATATATGCATTTTTGAAAGCCCAAGAAACTGGAAAAATAGTAGAATTAAGTTGTGCTATTGGGGATGAATTTGTAGATGAAAAGCCATATGAAGAAATAGTAAAGCAAGCTAAAAAATATATACAACTACAAGGAGGATTCGAAAAATTTGCAGAATGGGGCTTATTTTAAAAAATAAATTAAACGGAGGTAAGTAAAATGCCAAAGAAAAAAGATGAGACAAAATCAAATAAAATTCCTAAAAAAATTGACAGTAATGAAATACAAGAATCAAATAATCAAAAATTAGGATGGGTCCAAATATTATTATTAATAGGCAAACCTTTATGGGATGCACAAAAGAAAAAATGGAGAGTATTAAATGGTTATCAATCTATATTAGGAAATCAAAATAATCAAATGTTCTTTGAAGTTACATTTACAGACACACCACATTGGGAAAACTTTATTGAAAAACAATTATATATAGATATTCCAAAAGAACAGGAGGCTAATGTAGAAAATGGAAATAAAGGAAGCAATAAAAAAGGCAAACGAACTAAAACAGAAGATGAAAAATAAGCAATATATCCAGGTAAGAAAAGATAATACAGATAGTTATGGATATATTGCAGCAATAGATACATTAGTAAGAGAATTGAAAATGTATCAAAAATAAAATAGGAAATATTGTAATACATATCAAAGATCATAGAATTATAATTTATTAAGGTTCATAGCATACAATCTACCTAAGAAGAAAGAAGGATTTTGTATGGGAAAAATAGAAATTTCTGAGAGAGAAAGTCAATTATTAGAATTAATAGAGCAACTCGTTACTGATGGAGTCGCTAAAGGAATAAAAAAGGGGATTGAACAAGCAAAAAATGAAGAAAGATTGAGAGAAAAAATAACAT
>CAPBNZ010000002.1:0-6775 GCA_948585895.1 uncultured Clostridia bacterium
TTATAAATTCAATATTTTAAATATGGGAAATGAAAATACATTAGAAAATGTTGGCTAAATTTTAAAAATTAGTCATAACGGAATATTAGGACTCCTTTGGTCGCTTACGCTGTGTTATAAAAATAATATAAAATATCTCAAACTGGTGACATGAGGGAAATTTCTTAAATCTTTTTTGTTATATAGGAAAAATCAATTTTACCTATACAACAAAAATACATTTCACAGAAAATTCTTACAGAATTTTCGTGAGAGAACAAAAATGAAGCATGTAAATAATCTAAAAGGTCAAAGAATTTTAATCATGTCTCTTATGTTTTACAACAAAATCATTTCATGACTTAAAATTTTATACCTATTGAAACCAAAATGATTTTATGATATAGTATACATATCATAAAGGAGGCAAAAAATGAGCAGAGGAAGAAGATATGAAGAACGAAAGTTAAACCTAAAAAAAGTATTTGCAGTCATAATAGCAATCGCAGTTGTAATCATGTTTATAAGTATAATTAAAGGAATCTTAACAAAAGAAAAAGAGCAAGCAAAAATAACAAGTAAAGACTATTTTGTCATTTTCGAAAACAATAAATGGGGTGTAATCGATTCTAGTGGAAATAAAATAATAGACCCTTCTTATGAAGAAATGATAACCATTCCAAATAGTAAAAACGATGTATTTTTATGCATCTATGATGTAAACTATGAAACAGGAGAATATAAAACCAAAGTATTAAATAGCAAAAATGAACAAATATTAACAGAATATGAACAAATAGAAGCCATTTCTAATAAAGATATAAACAATAACATATGGTATGAAAACAATGTATTAAAAGTGAAGAAAGATGGAAAATATGGAATCATCAATTTAGCAGGAAAAGAGCTAGCACCTTGCCAATATGATGAAATTACAGCATTAGAAGGAATTAAAAACACATTAAAAGTAATACAAAATGGAAAAGTGGGAATCTTAGATGAGGAAGGAAAGGAAATTGTAAAGATACAATATACAGACATCACAAATCTAGGAAAGGATAACAAAGAAGGATTCATCGTAAAAGGAGAAGATGAAAAATATGGTATTGTAAACTATTCAAATCAAATTATACTAGAACCCAAATATGACCAAGTCTTAAAAATCTATGGAAATGATACCTATGTAGTAAAGCAAGCAAATAAGCAGATATTAGTAAAAAAAGATGGTACAGAATTATTAAGTGCTGGTTTTGATGAAATAAAAGCCATTTTAAAAAGTGCCAATGATGAAATCATTTATACGCAAAACGGAAAATATGGAATCATGAAAACAACAGGAGAAGTAATCATTGCACCAGAATATGAAGAACTAAAAGAAGCAAAATCAGAAATATTTATTGCAAAACAAAATGGAAAATACGGAATCATAGACAAGCAAAAAGCTATCAAATTAGAACCACAGTATCTTTCATTAACCTATCAAGAAAAAGCAGACTTATATATAGCAGAAAAAGAAGATTACAGTAGTGATATCATAGACAATACTTTTTCCATCCAACAAGCTGGAATACTAATCGATTTTAACGATGAAAAAGGATATTTAGAATTAAAACAAGGAGAAAACTATAAATATTATAACTTCAAATTTGAAGAAAAAAATATAGTAGAAATTCATGCAAGCAATACCTTATTTAAAAGCAAGAAAGATGGGAAATATGGGTTTGTTGATAAAAACAATAAAGTAATTGTAGAATACCAATATGATGATGTAACAGAACAAAACAGTTATGGTTATGCTGGAATCAAAAAAGATGGAAAATGGGGAGCTATTGACCAAAAGGGAAATGTAGTGCAAGAGCCAACTTATAACTTAGAAGATTATCTAAAAATTGACTTCATTGGAAGATGGCATTTAGGCAAAGACCTAAATATGAACTATTACGAAACAAGATGATGAAACAAGAGGGACAGTCCTTTTATGTTTCATTTTTATCTATAATATTTATTTTTGTAGTAAATGTTAAAAATGAAACATAAAAGGACTGTCCCTCTTGTTTCAAACTTTAAGGAAGGAAAAATGAAATGGAACTAAAGACAAACTACCAATATACATACTTTATCCATCCTTTTGTAATAAAAGGTGGTAGATATCAAAACTATATACTAAAAATGTTAAAAGATAAGAATTGTAATTTAAAAATATTCCAAAAAGAAAGAGATTTACAATTATATAAATACTTTTTACCAAGAGCCAAAGAATTTCTATTTTCTAGTTTTAGTTATGGAAATATGAAGCTAAAAAAACTAGAAGAATTACCAATAGAAACAAGAGCTGCACTTTTAGCCAAAAATCCATGTAATATATTCGAATATGTTTTAAAAAAAGATATGCAAGGAAAGATAGAACAAAACAATGGGATATTTTTTACCATTCAAAAAATAGAAATCATATGTTTTGCTACAGGCATATGTTTTCTAGCAATAAAAACTAATATAGAAGAATACCTAGAATTTAATAATGTACTCAATTTTAATTATAAATTCAGAGATATAAATAATGAATTTGCAAATTTAGAAAGTTATGATAATATACGAATTCAAACAGATAGTTTTGCTGATATAAAAACGCTTCAAGAATTTATCTATGGGATAACAGGACCTAATGCAGAAGCTGCTAGGTTAAACATTGATACAGAAAGATTTTTGACATATTCTTATGCATGTATTAACCAAGATGCTTGGGACAATAACAATCAATTTAATCAAATAAAGCACCAATTTATTAAATATGCTAACATTTTACCAGCAGATAGTAGTAGAGATTATGAATATGAGAAAATAGAAACGTTTTCGAAGTGGAAATATGCAAAATTAGGACTAACTAAATTAGGAATGATGTTATTTTCTTCAAGTAATGACATAAACAATTATACCATTCTTCCAGAGGAATATGAAAATCAATATTTTTACACTTATATTCTTAACTTATATAAAAAAATTTATTTAAGAAAGATAGAACTAGAACTCAAAGACATAACTAAGATAAAAAAGGCAAGGAAGAAATTTGTAGAATTTACAAAAAATTTATGGATACAAGAAATTACAGAAGATGAAACTGGAACCTTATTAAATGACAAAATGCAAGAAGTATTTGAATTAGACAAGCTTTATTATGAAGTTAAAAACAAATATGATATCTTATATAAAGAATTAAACATTGAAAAATATAAAAAATCGACAAGGATAATAGTAATGGTACTAGTTATTTCATTATTATTTAATATATTAAATTTTATGGCTTTGCAAAAATGGATTTAAGCGGAAAAGAAATGGTTATCTTTTACCATAAAATCCTATCGCAAAAGAAAAGGAGAAAAGAAATGAAAATTTGTTGTGGAACAGATATTATTGAAATACAAAGAATAAAAGAAAGTATAGAAGACTGTAGAACAGGAGAGACATTTACACAAAGAGTATATACAAAAAAGGAAATTGAATATTGCGAAAGTAAAAAAGCACAAAAATACCAGCATTATGCAGCTAGATTTGCCGCAAAAGAAGCAACTTTTAAAGCACTATCAGATCAATTAGAAGATAAATATTCTATTACGTGGAAGGACATAGAAATTATTAATAATGAGCAAGGAAGACCAGAGCTTAATATAATTGGAATTAGTTTAAATAATATAGAGGATATTGATTTAAGTATATCACATTGCAGAGAGTATGCAGTAGCCAATGTAACATTATTAAGAAAATGATGCCAAAAGGATGAATTTGGGCAATTTTAGGAGGTTTGAATGGGATTATTTGACAGTCACGCACACTTAGATGACGAAAAATTTAATCAAGATAGAGAACAACTAATTCAGCAAATAAGAGAAGATGGAATAACAAAATTGATATCTGCTGGTTATAGTTTAGAATCTTCTAAAAGAGCAAATGCCTTAGCCAACCAATATGACTTTATTTTTGCTACAGCAGGGATTTCTCCTAACGATATTCCACAAACAAAAGAAGAATTGTGGATAACATTAGCAAAAATCAAGGATATTGCAAAACAAAATAAGAAGACAGTAGCAATTGGCGAAATTGGACTAGACTATTATTGGAACAAAGAAAATAAAGAATTACAAAAATTAGCTTTTATGAAACAGATAGAATTGGCAAATGAATTGCAATTGCCAATTGTAATTCATACAAGAGAAGCGGTAGTAGATACAATTGAAATAGTAAAGCAAAATCAAGTAACATTAAAAGGGGTATTCCATTGCTGCCCACTTAATAGAGAATTAGTTAAAGAAGCCTTAAAATTGGGATTTTATATTTCTTTTGCAGGTCCAGTAACCTTTAAAAATTCAAAAAATGCAGATGAAATAATTAATATGGTACCAAACGAAAAAATGCTAATTGAAACAGATAGTCCTTATTTATCACCAGAACCTTTGAGAGGGAAAAGAAATGATTCCAGAAATGTAAAATATATAGCAGAAAAAATTGCTTGCGTAAAAAATATGCATATAGAGGAAGTAGCAAGAATAACTTATCAAAATGCCGAAACAATATTCAACATAAAAAACAAGTAGTTACAATAAGGATAATTTATTTGAAATAGTTCTTATAACTTTGAAACAGTATAGTTTAGACTATGCTGTTTTATTTTATACTATTTTGCAATTTGTCTTTGCTTTTAATCAGTTTTTTATAACATTTTTGGTTCAATTAAATTTTTATAAGCTACTAAATTGGTTGAAAAAAGATAGCCTGTGTTTCCAATTGTAATAACGCTAACTAAATTATCTTTTACTTTTATTGTTCTTTTATGAATTTTTTCTTCCTAAAATATCACTTTTAATATTTGTAACGTATATATTTATATATATAGGTTGCTAAAAATACCAAAAATAAGGAAGAACTAAATAAAAACATATTTGTTCTTACTTAAGTTCTCCCTATATCTATTTTAACTATTTTATTAAAATTTAATAGATACACTTTAAGTGTGTACTTTTTCTAAAAATTGTCATTATTTTAGATTTCTCAAAGCTTCAATTCTAGCTTCTATACTGGGATGTGTAGACCATAAGCTAGAAGATTTTTTCTTACCTTCTTTTGTATTCTTTTTAAATGGGTTTACAATATACATATTAGCTGTTGCACTATTAGCAGCTGCTAATTGATTATTATCTGCATCTAGTTTTTGTAAAGCAGAAATTAATCCTTCTGGATTACGAGTAAACTCTACTGCTGTGCTATCTGCTAAAAATTCTCTTTTTCTAGAAAGAGCAAGTTGCATAAGAGAACCAAAAATAGGAGACAAAATTAAAAAGATAAGTCCAATTATCATTAAAATACCATTTCCCTTATTATTACTATCTCTGTCGTTATCCAATCCGCCCCAGAATAATGCACGAGAAAACAAATCAGAAAGCATAACAATAAAACCAACCATAACAGACACAACGCAACTAAGGCGAATATCATAATTTTTGATGTGACTTAATTCGTGAGCAATAACTCCTTCTAGTTCGTAATAATCTAATTTTTCTAAAAGACCAGTTGTTACACAAATAACAGCATTTTCTGGATTTCTACCAGTAGCAAATGCATTTGGCTGAGAATCTTCTGTAACATATAACCTAGGTTTTGTGGTTAAACCAGAAGTTACCATCAAGGCATCTAAAATATTTACAATTTTTAAATCTTCTTCTTTAGTAGCAGGTCTTGCTCTATTCAAAGATAAAACAATCTTGTCACTATAATAATAAGAACCCCAAGCAGAAGCAATTGAAAAAAATAAAGCAATAAGAATGGATAGGGTACCTAGTCTTAAAGCATGACAAATATAGTAAACAATTAATGTAATTACCACAATAAAAAGAGAAACAATAATGCCAGATTCTATCTTATTTTTCTTTATACTTTCAAACATTTTTCTAAAATCCTTTCTAAATAGTTATAATTTAGATTCATTTGAAAACTAGGAAACCCCCAATGTATTAACCAAAGATATGTTTTTACTTAATTTAAAATACCTTAAGTTAACAGTATGGGGGAATCTTTTAACTATTTAACTAAAATCTACCTTTACATTTTTTCTAGCTTCATCACTTTCTGCTTTAAATAAATCACGTGATTTAAAGTTAAACAGATTAGCAATGATGTTAGAAGGAAATACTTGTAACTTAGTATTATACATGGTTACTGTATCATTATAAAATTGTCTAGAAAAAGAAATTTTATTTTCTGTATTTCTTAGTTCTTCTGATAAATCAGCAAAATTTTGATTTGCTTTTAATTCTGGATAGCTTTCAGAAACAGCCATAATAGTTTTTAATGCTGTTGATAATTCATTATCTAAGTTGGCTTTCTCCGAAATACTTTGTGTATTTGCCCAAGAGGTACGAAGTGCAGATATTTTTTCAAAAGTTTCTCTTTCATGTGTCATATATCCTTTAACTGTCTCTACAAAGTTTGGAATTAAATCAAATCTCCTTTGTAATTGTACATCGATTTGGCTCCAAGCATTGTCTACTTTTATTTTTGATTGTACTAAACTATTGTACATTCCAATAATAGCAATAACTAGGATAACAACAATGGCTAATATAATCCAACCTATCATGTAAATTCCTCCTTAATTTCTATTATATACAAATTTATCATATCATATTAAAAAAAATTATACAATAAAATTGTGAAAATAATATGAAGATTAGGAAAAAAGAAAATTATTAACATTAAGTGTAATAAATAAAAAACAGAAACATATACTATAATAATACACTAAATAATA
>CAPBNZ010000002.1:6856-57597 GCA_948585895.1 uncultured Clostridia bacterium
GTTGCCAAAAAGGAGGTAATCAATTTATATGAAAAAAGAAGAAAGAGCTTCTATTTCTATTATGAAAATTATATGCATTAGCATCATTCTAATATTAATATCAGGAATTGGTGTTATGGCAGTAAACACAAAATTAAATGATGTCAAAATTATCCTACAAAATGGGTATGAAATGACAGCCTTAACATCAAAAACAAAAGTATCTGAAATCTTAGAGGAAAACAATATTCTATTAGAAGAAAATCAAAAAACAATACCAGACTTAGAAAGTGAAATAACAGCAGGAGGAAGTATTAAAATTACAGATAAATCGTATCAAGAAGTACAAATTGCTAAAATATCAGAAGAAGGTGTAGAAACATCACTAAACCAATTGTTAGAGAACTATGCACCAATCACTGAAAAGATAGTAGTAGAACAAGTAGTAATACCTTATGAAACGATAACAAAAAAAGCAACAGAAGCTTCAGGTGATACTACAAACAAAGTATTACAACAAGGTAAGGATGGCTTAAAAGAAGTAACTTACAAAATAAAATACCAAAAAGAAGTAGAAATTGAAAAAAACTTGTTATCAGAAGTTGTAATACAAGAACCAGTAAACAAGATTGTGCAAGTTCAGAAAAAAGAAACAGCAAAAGAAACATCAAGAGCAGGAACACCAAGAACAACAACTACAACATCTTATTCAGGAGGAAAATGGAGTTATTCTGCCAGTGAATTTGATTTATTATGTGCTATTACTGCACAAGAATGTAGTTCAAGTTATGCTGGATCATTAGCTGTTATCACTACAGCATGTAACAGAGCACAAGCTAGAGGAACAGATCCACTAACAGAATATAAAAGAAAAGGTCAATTTTGTTATACAATTGACTCACACTGGAAAAAAAGATTAAATGGAAATTATGCAAGTAGTGTATCACAAGCGGTTACAGACGCACTAAATGGAGCTAGAAATCACAACTATCGTTCTTTTAGAGCAGGTGGTACACATGCAGGAGTCAATATTGGAGGCAATGTATATTTTTAAAATATAAATACAAAAAATAAGAAGGGTTACTTTTTAAAGTACCCTTTTTTGTTCTTGTATAGAAAAGACTTCATACAAAGTTACAATACAAAAAGGAAAATACAAAGCTATAAGCCTAAAACCTTGTAACAACCCATAAGTGTACCATTAGAGTAACTATCAAATGTTGTATTGAGAAGAATTAACATACAATGTGTTATCTAAATAACACATTAGACTTTAAGTCTACAATTTTTTAGAGAAATGGTGGAGATGGTATAAAAAACAAATGAAAAGTCAGGACTTTTTAATTATGTTATAGTTATTCTTGCTATTTTTTCTAAATTATAGTACAATCATACACAATAGTTAAAGGAAAGGAGACTAAGAAATGAAATTAATTTCTTGGAATGTAAATGGAATACGAGCATGTGTCAGCAAAGGATTTGAGGAATTCTTTAACAAAAGCAATGCAGACATATTCTGTATTCAAGAGACAAAATGTCATCCAGACCAAATTGACTTACAATTTAAAGGATATAAAAGCTATTGGAATAGTGCAGAAAAAAAAGGCTATTCAGGAACCGCAATATTTACAAAGAAAGAACCAATTTCAGTAACGTATGGGATAGGAAAGGAAGAACATGACAAAGAAGGAAGAATCATCACATTAGAATTTAAAGATTTTTACCTGGTAAACAACTATACACCTAACTCAAAAAGAGAACTAGAAAGATTAGAATACAGACAGATATGGGAAGATGAAATAAGAAAATATTTAGTAAGCCTGAATAAAACCAAGCCAGTCATTATGTGTGGAGACTTAAATGTAGCACATAAAGAAATTGACTTAAAAAATCCAAAAACAAACAAAAGAAATGCTGGATTTACAGATGAAGAGAGAGAAAAAATGACACAATTATTAGAAGCTGGATTTACAGATAGCTTTCGTTATTTATATCCAGACAAAGAAAATATGTATAGTTGGTGGTCTTATATGGGAAGAGCCAGAGAAAAAAATGTAGGATGGAGAATCGACTACTTTCTGGTATCAAATAACATGCAAGAAAAAATCAAACAAGCAACCATTTATTCAGAAGTTATGGGAAGTGACCACTGCCCAGTAGGATTAACGTTAGTTTAGGCAGTTTAGTCTATTCTGTAGTTTATATGGTAAGGTTATAATATATTTTTTTATTGTAACCAAATAAATGAATTTTTTTGAAAGAGGGATAACATGAATGAAATAAAAAACCATGCAAAGAAGTGGCTATATTGGTTCTTTTTAGGAGTAGCCATTATCGTAGTATATAAAGCACTTGACAATTTTTCAGATGTAATGGGAGTAGCTAAAACATTTTTGGATATTATAACACCATTTTTAGTAGGTATCTTTATTAGTTATTTGTTGTATATTCCATGTAAAAAGATTGAAGAGATGTATGCAAAATCAAAGCTAAAATTTTTAAGAAAAAAAGCTAAAACATTGGGAATTTTGACAGTATATCTAATTGTACTACTGTTATTAATAATATTAATAAATTTTATCTTACCAGTGATATTTGAGAGTGTAACTGATTTAATAAATAATATACAAAATTACTATGAAATAGCCATTAACAATTATAATAGTTTACCAGATGATAATATTTTAAAAAGTGATGTGGTAAATGATACTATACAAAGTATTCAAAATCTTGATATCAAGCAATACTTAAAATTAGACAAAATATTAGAATATGTGATTAGTGCAATTGATGCAGTAACAGGAATATTTGATGTATTTGTTGCGGTTATTGTATCTGTTTATATCTTAGCAGAAAGAACACAAATGATAGCTTTTCTTAAAAGGCTGGCAGAGGCGATGTTTAAAGAAAGAACTTATAAAAACCTGGATAAATATTTTAACAATTCAAATGAAATATTCTTTAAATTTATAGCTAGCCAATTTTTAGATGCTATTATTGTAGGAATTTTGGTCACAATCGCAATGAGCATTATGGGAATTAAATATGCACCATTATTAGGATTTCTGATTGGATTATTTAACATGATTCCATATATTGGAGCTATTATTGCAGTGGCAATTGCAGCCATTATAACCCTAATAACAGGAGGCTTGTCACAAGCAATATGGATGTTAATTGTAGTTATTGTTTTACAACAAATAGATGCTAATATCATTAACCCTAAAATTATAGGTCAATCTTTAAAAATAAGTCCATTATTGGTTATCTTTGCCATTACAGTGGGTGGAGCTTATTTTGGAATATTAGGTATGTTTTTAGCAGTGCCAGCTGTTGCTGTTATTCGAATCGTAATGGAAGACTATGTTGATTATAAACTAGCCATTAAAAATGTAACAAAAATTTCAGAAGAAAAAGAATAAAAATTGATAAAAGGAGTTTATTATGTTAAAAAAATATTTATTAGTGTTTTTTATATCCATGATACCACTTATAGAATTGAGAGGAGCTGTTCCAGTTGGATTAAGCCAATTATGGGGAGAACCAATTTCAATCCTTCCATTATATATCATTTGTATTATAGCAAATATGTTACCAGTTCCCGTTATTTACTTTTTTGCCAGAAAAGTCTTAGAGTGGGGGGCAGATAAAAAGTTTATTGGGAAATTTTTTAAATTTTGCTTAGAAAAAGGAGAAAAAGGAGGAAAGAAGTTGCAAGAGAAAGCTGGACGTGGTTTGTATTGGGCATTATTTCTTTTTGTAGGAATACCACTTCCAGGTACAGGTGCATGGACAGGTACACTTGCAGCAAGCCTTTTAGATATGGATTTTAAAAAAAGTATTATTGCTGTTATGGCTGGTGTAGTTTTAGCAGGTATCATAATGGGGCTAGCTTCTGCTGGAGTATTTGGAGCAATGGGTACAATTTTTAATTAAACAATAAAAGACTGCTATTGTACCAAAACCATATTAATATGGTCGATACCATGCAATGCTGTAGGACATAAAAGGGAAAAGAGAAGACGGTAAAAAAGGTAAGTTATTTTGTTTTCGAAGTTACTATTTTTCTATAAAAGATGCGTAAAACCCTTGACAACAGTAGGCAAAATATGGTATCCTAATAAAGATGATTAGAAAAAGAATAAAATTTAAAAACATAAAAATGAGCAAAGCTTAGAGCCAGTTGAAAAACAAAGTTTTTCAACAGCTCTTTTATTGCCGTTTTAGGTATCTATTATTTTTTTCTTATGCAAAACTTAAAAGAAGAGGAATTAAATGCAAGAAGCCCTAAGAATTTTTGGATTGTAAAAGCAGACAAAGCCAGAACCTTAGACAAGCACATTGCAATTTAAGAAGGACTTCTTTTAAAGAATTACCACAATGAATTCTGCTTAATATCATAATCTAAGGAGTGATTTTTTTGAAAATCAAAGAAGTAAATTATGAGAAAGCCTCTCGTAAAGATTTCGCAAAAGTTGGGGACTATATCGAAATGCCAAACCTAATCAAAGTACAAAAAGATTCTTATGATTGGTTTGTAGAAGAAGGGTTAGGAGAAGTATTAAAAGATATATCACCAATTGAAGACTACTCAGGAAATTTAGTACTTGAATTTTTTGATTACTATATGGAAGAAAAAACAAAATACAGTGTAGAAGAAGCAAAAGAAAGAGATGCAACCTATTCAACAAGATTGCATGTAAAAGTCAGATTAATCAATCGTGAAACAGGAGAAATCAAAGAGCAAGAAATTTACTTAGGAGATTTTCCATTAATGACAGATAGTGGAACTTTTGTCATCAATGGAGCAGAAAGAGTTGTTGTAAGCCAGTTAGTACGTTCACCAGGATGTTACTATGGAGAAGAATTTGATACAAAAACAGGAAAAAGAACATACAATTCTACTGTTATGCCACTTAGAGGAGCATGGCTTGAATACGAAACCGATGGAAACGACATTTTCTATGTACGTGTTGATAGAACCAGAAAAGTTCCTGTAACAACCTTATTACGAGCAATTGGTATTGTATCAGATGACCAAATGAGAGAATTATTTGGTGAAGAAGAAATGTTAACAGCAACCATTGCAAAAGATACAATCAAAGACCAAGACGAGGCATTAATAGAAATCTACAAAAAATTAAGACCAGGAGAATTACCAACAGTAGATGCTGCTAGAAATTTATTCAATGGACTATTTTATGACAATAAAAGATATGACCTAGCAAAAGTAGGAAGATATAAATTTAACCAAAAATTAGGATTAGCAGGAAGAATTAAAGATAAAGTAGCAGCAAAAGACATTGTAGATAATGAAACAGGTGAAGTATTAGTACAAGCAGGAGAAATCATTACAGAAGAAGCAGCAGAAGAAATTCAAAATGCAGGAATCAACATAGTAGACATTTTAATGGGAGAAAGAAAAATAAGAATCATAGGAAATGCCATATGTAATATCCATAAAGTATTGCCAACAGTTGATTTAAGCAAATTACACTTCAAAGAATTTGTAAATTATAATGTGTTAAAAAATATCATAGACAATACAACACCAGAAGATTTAGTAAAAGTAATTGAAGAAAGACAAGATGAATTAGTACCAAAAACAATTACAACAGAAGACATGATTGCATCCATAAATTACTTACTAAACCTTTCACATGGACTAGGAAAACCAGACGACATTGACCACTTAGCAAACCGTAGAATTCGTCAAGTAGGGGAACTACTACAAAATCAATTTAGAATTGGATTAACAAGATTAGAAAGAGTGGTTCGTGAGAGAATGACCATTCAAGATTTAGATGTTGTAACACCACAAACTTTAATCAATACAAAACCAATTACATCATCTATCCGTGAGTTCTTTGGAAGTTCACAATTATCACAATTCATGGATCAAACGAATCCACTATCAGAATTAACCCATAAAAGAAGAATATCAGCCTTAGGACCTGGTGGATTAACAAGAGAAAGAGCTGGTTTCGAAGTACGTGACGTACACTATACACACTATGGTAGACTATGTCCAATTGAATCACCAGAAGGACCAAATATTGGATTAATCTCAGCCCTTTCATCCTTTGCGAGTATCAATGAATATGGATTTATTGAAACACCATATCGCAAAGTAGACCCAGAAACACATAAATTAACAGACATTGTAGAATATATGAGTGCAGAAGTAGAAGACAATTACATTATTGCACAAGCATCTGAGCCAGTAACAAAAGAAGGAGAATTTGTAAATCCAAGAATCAGAGTTAGATTCAAAAATGAAGTAATCGAAGTAGATAGAGAAAAAGTTCAATATGTTGATGTTTCACCAAAACAATTAGTTTCCATTGCAGCAGCTATGATACCATTCTTAGAGCATGATGATGCAAAAAGAGCATTAATGGGTGCAAACATGCAACGTCAAGCTGTTCCACTTATGATAACAGAAAGTCCAGTCATAGGAACAGGAATTGAATACAGAGCAGCAAAAGACTCAGGAATTTTAGTATTAGCACAAGAAGATGGAATTGTTGAAAAAGTAACAGGAGATAGTATAACTGTAAAATATAATACAGGAAAAACCCTTACTCACAAACTTCGTAAATTCAAAAGAACCAATGGTGGTACTTGTATCAATCAAAAGCCAATTGTAAAAGTGGGAGAAGAAGTAAAAAAAGGAGATGCCATAGCAGATGGACCATCTACTAGCAATGGAGAAATGGCACTTGGTAAAAATGTATTAGTAGCATTCTCAACTTGGGAAGGATACAATTACGAAGATGCAATTTTAATTAATGAAAAATTAGTAAAAGAAGATGTCTTTACTTCTATTCATATTGAGGAATATGACTGCGAATGCCGTGATACAAAATTGGGAGCAGAAGAAATCACACGTGATATACCAAACATTGGAGATGATTCTTTAAAAGACTTAGATGAAAATGGAATTATCCGAATTGGTGCAGAAGTAAGACCAGGAGATATTTTAGTAGGTAAAGTTACACCAAAAGGAGAAACCGAACTAACAGCAGAAGAAAGACTACTAAGAGCTATTTTTGGTGAAAAAGCAAGAGAAGTAAGAGATACTTCTTTAAGAGTACCACATGGAGAAGCAGGAACCATTGTAGATGTTAAAATCTTTACAAGAGACAATTCTGATGAATTAGGACCTGGTGTCAACCAAATTATTAGATGTTACATAGCAACCAAAAGAAAGATTTCAGTTGGTGACAAAATGGCAGGACGTCATGGTAACAAAGGTGTTATTTCAAGAGTATTACCAGAAGAAGATATGCCATTTATGCCAGATGGTACACCAATTGATATTCTGTTAAACCCACTAGGAGTTCCTTCTCGTATGAACTTAGGTCAAGTTTTAGAAGTACACTTAGGTGGAGCAGCAAAAGCTTTGGGGTGGAAAATAGCAACACCTGTATTTGATGGAGCAACACAAGAAGACGTAGAAGAATTATTAGAAAAAGCAGGTATGAGTAAAGACGGAAAAACCGTTCTTTATGATGGTAGAACGGGAGACCCATTTGCTAGTCCAATTACAGTTGGTGTTATGTACATGTTAAAACTACATCACTTGGTAGATGATAAAATTCATGCTCGTTCAACAGGACCATACTCATTAGTTACCCAACAGCCACTTGGAGGAAAGGCACAATTTGGTGGACAACGTTTTGGAGAGATGGAAGTTTGGGCATTAGAAGCATATGGAGCAGCCTATACTTTACAAGAAATGTTAACAGTTAAATCGGATGATATCGTAGGAAGAGTAAAAACTTATGAAGCTATTGTAAAAGGAGAAAATGTTCCAGAGCCAGGTGTTCCAGAAAGCTTTAAAGTTCTTGTAAAAGAATTACAATCATTAGGATTAGACGTTCGTTTATATTCAGAAGATAATCAAGAATTAGAGCTAAAAGAAAACATTGAAGAAGGAATCGAATATGACCCTGAAAAAGAAAAGAAATTATTAGCAGAGGAAGAAGTGCTTGCAGATGGAGATTTAGACGGTTATAGCGAAGAATTAGAAGATGATATGTTATTAGATGAGGAAACAAGTACCATAGAAGAAGAGAGTGATGAGCTTTTCCAAGGTTTAGACGATGAAGGTGATGAGCTTCTATTTGATAGTGATTTAGCCAATGATAACCTAGATGACGAAAATGATATCATTGAATAGAGTAGAAATAGGAGGGATGTAGAAATGAGAGATAGAAAATTAGACTTAGAATATAAGGAAATAGATGAGCAAAATGCAATAAAATTATGTGTGAAGAATTATTTTATGAATCGAATTAAAAAATTGGAAGATGGTCAGACGATTCAACCAGAAGAGTTAATGAAAGATGTAATCCGAGCAATACCAGAAATAGAAGGAAAGCTTGGTATACAAAAGCAAGCATTAGAAGAGGCTATAAAAATGTTACAATCACAAAAAATAATAGAAATTGACCCAAGTGGAGCTTTTAGAAAAGATGAAAAAGGAAACATAACTGAAAGAGAAAAAGCATTAGCAATCAGAGAAGAGGCATTTAAGCTAGTAACGGAAGTAATTCAAAAAACAGGAGCAACTAAAAAAACACAAATATTTGACTACTTAAAAGAAAACGACTTAAGAAGTTATGAAAAATATAAAACCTCCATATCTCTTCTATGTTCTATGGGAGCAATTCCAGGATTAGAAAATGATAAACAAGAAATCGAAAGAAAAAAGTTTTTTAACAAAAGAGATTCTACTAGCATAGTAAGGTATGATGAAGAGGAAGAGATTCGATAAATAGAATAATCATAATTAAATAAACTTCAAAAAGGAAAGAAGCGACTGGAAGGAATTGTTCGAGCGGTGGGGAGCCTTCTAAACCTATTTTGAGGTTCTACTAGATGTCAGGTGGGTATTAGCTTGATACCTATCTGATATCAGTTTCATAAATAGCAAATAAAAAAGAGTATTCACTGGAATGGAATGTTTCTTGTGGGCAGAAATGTTGTAAAAGAAACGTCCCTATCCGATAAGGGAGGAAAGTGTGTGGACGAATTAGATATTTTTAATAAATTAAAAATAGGCGTAGCATCTGATGAAAAGATAAGAGAATGGTCAAAAGGTGAAGTAAAAAAGCCAGAGACAATCAACTACAGAACATTAAAACCAGAAAAAGATGGACTATTTTGTGAAAGAATATTTGGACCAACCAAAGACTGGGAATGTCATTGTGGTAAATATAAAAGAGTAAGATATAAAGGAATCGTGTGTGACCGTTGTGGTGTTGAAGTAACCAAAGCAAAGGTTAGACGTGAAAGAATGGGACATATTGAACTAGCAGCACCAGTAGCACATATTTGGTATTTTAAAGGAATTCCAAGTAGAATTGCTTTAATGTTAGATATTTCACCAAGAAATTTAGAAAAAATTATTTATTTTGCTTCCTATGTAGTAACAGACAAAGGGACATCAGGACTTGAAACATGCCAAGTATTAAATGAAAAAGAATACCATGAAGCAGAAGAAAAATATGGAAGAGGTTCTTTTAAAGCTAGAATGGGAGCAGAAGCATTAAAAGAATTATTAGAACAAGTAGATTTAGATAAATTATCTACACAAATAAGAAAAGAATTAGAAAGTGCTAGTGAACAAAAGCGAGTAAAATTAGTAAAAAGATTAGATACGGTAGAAGCATTTAGAATTTCTGGAAACAGACCAGAATGGATGATTATGCAAGTCGTACCAGTTATTCCACCAGAGCTTAGACCTATGGTACAATTAGACGGTGGTAGATTTGCAACATCAGACTTAAATGACTTATACAGAAGAGTTATCAACAGAAATAATAGATTAAAAAGACTATTAGAATTAGGAGCACCAGAAATCATTGTAAGAAATGAAAAAAGAATGCTTCAGGAATCAGTTGATGCACTAATTGATAATGGAAGAAGAGGAAGACCAGTAACAGGAGCAGGAAACAGACCTTTAAAATCTTTATCTGATATGTTAAAAGGAAAACAAGGACGTTTCCGTCAAAACTTGCTAGGAAAACGTGTTGACTATTCTGGACGTTCCGTTATCGTAGTAGGACCAGAGCTAAAAATTTACCAATGTGGACTTCCAAAAGAAATGGCAGTTGAATTATTCAAACCATTTGTTATGAGAGAATTAGTAGGAAGAGGAATTGCACAAAATATTAAAAATGCAAAAAGAATGGTAGAAAGATTAAGACCAGAAGTATGGGGAATTTTAGAAGAAGTAATAAAAGACCACCCAGTTATGCTAAACCGTGCGCCTACCTTACATAGACTTGGTATTCAAAGCTTTGAACCAGTATTAGTAGAAGGAAGAGCTATCAAGCTTCACCCATTAGTTTGTGAAGCATTCAATGCAGACTTTGACGGTGACCAAATGGCTGTGCATCTACCATTATCACCAGAAGCACAAGCTGAGTCAAGATATTTAATGTTATCAACAAACAATTTATTAAAACCACAAGATGGTAAACCAGTTGCTGTACCTAGACTAGACATGATTCTAGGAGCTTACTACTTAACCATGGTTTTAGATGGAGAAAAAGGAGAAGGAAAATACTTCAAAGACCCAGAAGAAGCTATTATGGCATTCGAAAATCATGATGTAGGAATTCACGCTAAAATTTTTGTTAGAATAGAAAAAGAAATAGATGGAGAAATCAAAACCAAAAAAATCGAAACCAGTGTTGGTAGAATTATTTTTAATAGAGGAATTCCACAAGATTTAGGATTTATTGATAGAGAAAAAGACCCATTCCAATACGAAATTGATTTTCCAGTTATGAAAAAAACAATGGGAGGAATTATTGAAAGGGTTATTAGAACACATGGCTTATCAGAATCAGCAGAAGTAATTGACTATATTAAAGCATTAGGCTTCAAATATTCAACTTTAGCAGGAATTACTTTCTCTATGGATGACGTTCAAGTGCCAGCAGCCAAAAAAGACTTACTAGAAGAAGCTGATAAAAAAGT
Organism: uncultured Clostridia bacterium; assembly: GCA_948585895.1. Lineage (GTDB taxonomy): Bacteria > Bacillota > Clostridia > TANB77 > CAG-508 > CAG-269. The sequence goes on from CAPBNZ010000002.1 coordinate 17,831, forward strand.
TGAAACCATTAGAAAGCAATATGCAAGAGGTTTAATTACAGATGAAGAAAGATATAATGTAGTGATTAATGTGTGGGAAGACACAACTAAAAAAGTAAGTCGTGCCATGGAAGAAAACTTTGATGAATTAAACCCAATCTATATGATGGTTAAATCAGGAGCCCGTGGTAACATGAACCAATTAAGGCAAATTGCAGGTATCAGGGGACTTATGGCAAGTACAACAGGTAAAGCAGTTGAAATTCCAATTAAATCATCTTTTGCAGAAGGATTAGATGCTTTGGAATACTTTATCTCAGCCCATGGAGCACGTAAAGGACTTTCTGACACAGCACTTAGAACAGCTGACTCAGGATACTTAACCAGAAGATTGGTAGACGTAGCACAAGATATCATTGTTAGAGAAGAAGACTGTGGAACACATGATGGAATTGTTGTATATGACATAAAAGATGGAAACCAAATTATTGAAAAAATGCAAGAAAGACTATTAGGAAGATTTAGCATAGAAGATGTAATTCATCCAGAAACAAAGAAGATAATTGTAGACAAAAATACAATGATAACAGAAGCTATGGCAGAAGAAATTGTAAAGGCAGGAATCGAAAAATTAAAAGTACGTTCTGTATTAGGATGTCGTTCAAAGCATGGTGTATGCCAAAAATGTTATGGTATGGGATTAGCAAGACGTGACTTAGTAGCCATTGGAGAAGCTATTGGTATTATTGCAGCACAATCTATTGGTGAACCAGGTACACAGCTTACAATGAGAACGATTCACTCTGGTGGTGTAGCAGGTGTAGCAGATATTACACAAGGTTTACCTAGGGTAGAGGAATTATTTGAAGCAAGAAAACCAAAAGGATTAGCAATTATTTCAGAAATTGATGGTAAAGTGAAAATTAAAGAAACGAAAAAGAAAAAAGAAGTTGTTGTAACTTCAAATGACAATGCAAAAACTTACACCATACCATTTGGTTCTAAAATGAAAGTAAGAGATGGTGACTTAGTAGAAGCAGGAGAAGCCTTAATAGAAGGTTCTATCAATCCAAGTGAAGTGCTAGAAATTAAAGGTCCAGAAGGCGTATATGAATACTTAATTTCAGAAGTACAAAAAGTATATAGAAACCAAGGTGTTGACATTAATGATAAGCATATCGAAGTAATTGGAAGACAAATGCTTAAAAAAATTAGAGTAGAAGACAATGCAGATACTGACATGTTCCCAGGATCACTGATTGATATGTATGAATTTGAAGATAAAAACAAAGAAGCAATAGAAAACGGAAAACGACCAGCAACAGGTAAGAGAGTATTACTTGGTATTACCAAAGCATCACTTGCAACAGACAGTTTCCTATCAGCAGCATCTTTCCAAGAAACAACAAGAGTATTAACCGAAGCAGCTATCAAAGGAAAAACAGATGACTTAGTGGGATTAAAAGAAAACGTTATCATAGGAAAACTAATACCAGCAGGTACAGGAATGCAAAAATACCAAAATATTCATATCAATACAGAAGAAGAGTTAGAACAAGTAGTAGATGAGTCTCGGAGAATGAAACAAAAGGGACAGACATAAAATGTTTCATTAGAATAGGATAGGCGTAGTACATACGCCTATTTTTTTGCAATAGAAAGATAAATAAGTCGTTCGATACAACAAAATACATCCCACAAAAAACGCATCAAAAAGAACAAAAAGATTTAGTTATGCCAGTTTTGTTCTGCCTTTTTACCTGTTGTATTTTTATGATAAAAAATATTAGAAAACATTGCATAATCAAATAAATTATAGTATATTAAAAACAGATTGATAAAAATTAGTAAATGAAAACAAAAGATAAAGTGAGGGAAATATGAACAAAGCAAACAATCTAAAATTAGGAATGAGTGCCAATAAGGGAATTACACTAATTGCATTAATTATTACCATTATTGTACTTTTTATATTAGCAGAAATTGCAATGATTACACTAACAGGAGAAAATGGGATATTGAATAGAACCAATGAGGCAAAAGTAAAAAACGAAAAAGAACAAGCAAGAGAAAAATTACAGCTAATATTAAATGACCTAATCATTGAAAAGAAAACAAACAACAATTATGATGATGAAGTGTATACAGAAAAATTAAAAAGAGAAGGAATAGAAATAATAGAAACCAACATAGAAGTAGAAAAAACCATAGATACAGTAAAAGTAGATGGATGGAAATTCCAAATAGATAGAGATAATTTAAAAATAATAAAAGACTTAAATGAGAAGGAGCCAGAGCAATCCGAGGAAGCAGAAGATGCCATTCCATCCTATGTATCAGAAGGACTAATTGTATTGTATGATGGAATCAATAATACAGGCGAAGGTCATAGTGATACAGCAACTACATGGAAAAATCTAGCTCCTATATCAGAACAAAATGTTGAAGAAGCAAATAATGGATGGTTAATGAACATACAGCAAGGTCAAACAAGTGGATGGAAAAATAACTGTTTAACATTAGATGGAATTGATGACTGGGTAAAGATGTCGCCATTAAGCTATCAAAACATGACAATTGAAATTGTAGCAAAATCATTAAGTTATAAAGAAGGGAATCAGAATTTATATATAGCAAACCTTCAAAGAGGTGGCATGATGATTGGAGTGGCGACAAATGCTTATTTAGTAGGGGAAGTCAATGTTAGTGGCACGTATTATGATGTATTTTCAGAAAAAGAAGTAATAAATAATAAAATTTACTCATTGTCTACAGGATATAATGGAGAAAACATTTATTTTTCAGTAGATGGAGACATAAAGAAAAATAATGTAACTGGAGTGGTTAAAGAACCAGATGACAATACTGTGTTTGCCTTAGGAGTAAATCCAGATAGTAATGGCTATGAAGGTATAACTAGCAACATAGAAATATATTCTGTTAGAATTTACAATCGTTGTCTTACAGAAGAAGAAATACAAAAAAATTGTGAAATAGATAAAAAAAGATATCATATTAAACAATCAGAAGAACTTCCACCTTTAGGATATGTAACAAATGGGTTACAGGTATTATATGATGGAAAAAGAAACACACCTTATGGATATAACAAAGGAGCTACACGATGGAGAGATTTAAGTGGGAATCAAAGAGATACTTCGGTAATCAATACAGCTGGATGGGATAATCATGCTTTAGTATTTAAAGGAGGTCAATTTGCACAAATAGCGAACATGAACTATAGTAATATTACAATGGAAGCTGTAGTGGAATCTAATCAGCCACAAGGAACAACTGGGTATATAATAAGTAATATTGAATCTGGTGGTTATGGAATATTCTCATGGGGACCATTTGTAAATGGTGGAATTATCCATGTAAATGGTGGTTATCAGAACTGTGTAGAAGGTGTAACAAACCAATCTGGTGCCAAGTGTGCTGTTTCTGTATCATATGATGGAAATAAATTTGTTAGTATTCAAAATGGAAGTAAATTTGAGAAAAACTTACCAGGAACTATGAAAATGTCAAGTGTACCACTATCATTAGGATATAATCCAGAGAAATATGGTGGGGGATTAGAATACTTTTATGGAAAAATTTATGCCATTAGGGTTTATAATAGAGCATTAACCCAAGAAGAAAAAAATACCAACTATGAAATAGATAGACAAAGATTTGAAATATAGTAGTGCTACTTTAATTCTATGAGGTGTTAGCTAGAAAAACAAAACAGATATAAAGCATGATATCTGTTTTTATTGTACGTACTCCTTTGTTCTTGAAGTTATTTTGCTTGACAAATAGCCTATTTGCTAGTAAAATAGAATAAGACAAAATGTCACCAAATAAACCCGGAACTAGTGGGGTAAAGGAGAAAATTTATGCAAAACAATAGCAGAAAAGTTTTAGATACATTAGTATCTAGAACAAAGATATACTTAACAATCATATTCTTTTTGCTTGTTTTTATATGTATTAGGAGTGCTTATATGATATTGCCATCTATAGGCATCTTTGTGCTTATCGTACTATATAGTTATTATACAAACAATAAAAGAAGAAGTGAAATATCAGAGACTTTACAAGACTTAACATTAACAGTAGATTCCGCAGCAAAAACAAGTCTAATTAATTCTCCATTTCCATTAGTTATATTAGAAGCAGATGGAAACATAGTATGGAGAAGTTCAAAATTCACTTCTGAATTTGCAAATGTTGACATTAACACTTATATTAAAGACATAAGTATCGATATTAAGCAGAAAATAGAAAATACACAGAAAAGTGATAATAGTCAAGACATAGAAAAACAAATAGAAATCAATCAAAAAATCTACCGAATTGTTGGAAAATATATGAATGCCAAAAAAGGTAAAAAAGGATATAGAGTCATTTTATATTTCATCGATGATACAGAGAATGTAAAATTACAAAAAGAATATAAAGATTCTAAATCTTGTGTGGGAATTATTATGGTAGACAACTATGAAGAAACGATGCAAAGATTAGAAAGTGAAGAAAGACCACAAGTAATAGCAGAAATTGATAAATATGTATATGAATGGACAGATCAAACAAATGGAATTTTAATTAAAACAGAAAAGGATCGATATATTTATTTCTTCGAACAAAGATATTTAAAAAGTGTAAAAGAAGATAAATTTAGTATATTAGATAAAATAAAAGATATTGACATGAAAGAAAAGGTACAATTTACATTAAGCATAGCCATATCCAATGAAGGAAGTACCGACAAAGAAAAATACAAATCAGCACAAGCAGCAATGGATATTGTTTTAGGACGTGGAGGAGACCAAGGCGTTATCAGAGAAAACGACATTTATAAATTCTTTGGAGGAAGAGCACAGGAAGTAGAAAAAAGAACAAAAGTAAAGGCAAGAATTATAGCACAAGCATTAGAAAATCTAATAAAAGAATCTAAAAAAGTAATGATAATGGGTCATACCAATCCAGATATGGACTGTGTGGGAGCTAGTTTAGGTATTTATCGATTAGCTAAAACACTAGAAAGAAATGCTTATATTGTAATGAATAACAAGGCATCAGCCTTAGAAGCATTTACCAAATCAATAGAAAAAGAAGAAGAATATGAAGATGTTATTATTAATAAAGAAGTCGCACTAGAAAATGTTGATGAAGAGACTTTATTAGTGATAGTAGATACCCATAAATTGAATTATGTGGAATCATCAGAACTATTGGAAAAGGTAAAAGAAATAGTCATTATAGACCACCATAGAAGAAGTGCTGATTTTATTGAAAATGCTACTCTTACTTTTCAAGAAGTATATGCTTCTTCAGCGTCAGAGCTTGTAGCAGAACTTTTGCAATATGTAGAAGAAAAAATTGAATTAAAAACAATAGAAGCAGAAAGCTTGTATGCAGGAATTATGATGGACACTAAAAATTTTACATTTAAAACAGGAGTAAGAACCTTTGAAGCGGCAGCATACCTAAGAAGATGTGGAGTAGACATTATCCGAGTAAAAAAATGGTTTCAAAGTGACCTAAAAAGCTTTAACAAAATAGCTGAAATTGTGGGAAAAGCAGAGATAGTAAATGACAATATAGCCATTTCAGTTTATGAAGAAAAAGCTAAGGATGTTAATGTAGTTTGTGCAAAAGCAGCTGATGAGTTACTTACTATTAGTGATATAACAGCCTCTTTTGTAATGGGACAGTTGGGAGATAAAGTATGTATTAGTGGTCGCTCTATTGGTGATATCAATGTACAAGTTATATTAGAGAAACTAGGAGGTGGAGGGCATATAACCCTTGCTGGAGCCCAAGTAGAAGGAATGACGATAGAAGAGACGAAACAAGAACTAATAAACAGAATAAATGAGTATTTTTCAGAAATTGAAAATTAACAATGATGACAATCTAAAGTGTAAAAAGAATCAATTACACCTTAAATTGTCATCATAGAGTATTTGCCAAAGGCTCGAAAGGGGAGAGAAAAGTTAGATGAAAAATAAAAGAAACAAGAGAAGAAAAGGAGAAAGAGGTTCAATTACATTATATGTCCTAGTAGCCATGCTATTTTTTATTACCATTCTTAGTATAAGCTATATTAACTATACCAATAAATTGAATAGCCAAGAAAAGCAGATACAAAAAATACAAGATGAATATACCTTAAAAGAGGATGAAATAGAGCAAGTATATAATGAAACATTAAATAAAAATTGATAGGAAGGTGTGAGAAGATGAAAGTAATTTTAAAAGCAGATATAAAAGGGGTAGGAAAAAAAGACGAAGTAATCAATGCATCTGATGGATATGCTCGTAACTTTTTATTTCCAAAAAACCTAGCAATAGAAGCAAATAATGAAAATATGAGTCAATTAAAAGCAAAGCAAAATTCAGCCAAATTCCAAAAGGAACAAGAAAAAGAAGAAGCATTAAAAATAGCAAATAAATTAGCTAATATGTTATTAAAAATAAAAGTAAAAGCAGGAGAAAATGGAAAAATATTTGGAGGAGTATCAGCAAAAGAAATTGCACAAGAACTTGAAAAAGAATACAAAATAAAAGTAGACAAAAAGAAGATAGACTTAAAAGACACCATAAAAACATTAGGAACACAAATAATTGAAATAAAATTATTTGAGGGAGTCATAGGAAAACTAAAAGTTGATGTTATATCAGAATAAATTGCCAACAATATTGTAATGGCAGGAGGGTTAAAATGGAATTAGGAAAAGTACCACCACATGATTTAGAAGCAGAACAAGCAATTATAGGAAGTATGTTAACCGATAAAGATGCTGTTATTTCAAGCATAGAAGTATTAAAAGAAGAAGACTTTTATCGAGAAGATAACCGAGCAATATTTTCAGCAATATTGAACTTATATAATCGAGCAGAACCAATTGATATTATTACGGTAAAAGCTGAGCTAGAAGCAATGGGGAAATTTCAGCAAGTTGGAGGATTAGAATATTTAGCAGAACTTCCAGAAAAAGTTCCTACAACTGCTAATGCAATGAAATATGTAAAAATTGTAGAAGAAAAATCAGTATTACGAAATCTAATCAAAACAGCTAATGAAATTATTGAGCTAGGTTATGACCCGACAGAATCGGTTGAAGACATTATGGAAGGGGCAGAAAAAAGAATTTTTAATATCATGCAAAACAAAAACCAAAAAGGATATGCTGCCATAAAAGATGTATTAGTAGATAGTTTTACACAATTAGAACAATTATACAACAGAAAGCAACACATCACAGGTGTTCCAACAGGATTTACAGAGCTAGATTATAAAACAGCAGGATTCCATGGTTCTGAATTAATTTTAATTGCAGCAAGACCTGCTATGGGAAAATCAGCCTTTGCTTTAAACATTGCAGCTAATGCAGCTGTAAAAGCAAATGTACCAGTTGCCATATTTAGCTTAGAAATGTCAAAAGAGCAAATGGTAAATAGAATTTTGTGTAGTGAAGCAATGGTAGACAGTAACAAAGTAAGAACTGGAAAATTAGAAGAAAACGATTGGACAAAACTAGCAGGAGCCATTGGTCCACTATCAGAAGCAGAAATTTATATAGATGATACACCTGGTATTTCAGTTATGGAAATAAGAGCAAAATGCAGGAAATTAAAACTAGAAAAAAACATAGGAATGGTGGTAATTGATTACTTGCAATTAGTTCAAGGAAGTAATAAAAGGAATGGAAGTCGTGAACAAGAAATATCAGAAATAAGCCGTTCGCTGAAAATACTAGCAAAAGAATTAGAAGTACCAGTAATTGCACTATCACAATTATCAAGAGCAGTAGAACAAAGACCAGATCATAGACCAATGTTATCAGACTTAAGAGAATCAGGAGCAATTGAGCAAGATGCAGACCTTGTAATGTTCTTATATAGAGACGATTACTATAACCAAGACAGTGAAAAAAAAGACATAGCAGAAGTCATATTAGCAAAACACAGAGGAGGTTCAACAGGAACAGTAGAATTATTATGGTTAGGAAGTTACACAAAATTCGTTAACTTAGAAAGAAGATTTGATGATTAATAGTCACCACTGGTTCCGGGTTTAAATGGTGACAATAGTCTCATTAGTTTCAGATTTAAATGGAGATATTAATAATAAGTAATTTTAAAATAAAATGATTGGTAAAAAAAGGGGTAATTATCATTTGTATTTGGGGATAAAATGGAAAGAGAAAGAAAGGTGAAATATGGCAAGAATCCGCAAAGAAAATATGAATACTTCCTTTTTTCATACTATGGTTCAAGGAATTAACAAAGAATATATTTTTGAGTCTATAAAAGATAGAAATCAATATTTAAAAATAATGAAAGAGACAAGAGAAAAAATAGACATTACTATTTTGGCTTATTGTATTATGAGCAATCATGCACATATATTATTTTATGAACAAAACAAAGAAAATTTGACGAAATATATGCACAGAATAAACTTATTATATGCTAAATATTATAATAAAAAATATGATAGAGTGGGTTATGTTTTCCGCGATAGATATAAGACACAGCCAATATATAGCGAAAAATACCTATATATGTGTGTAAAATATATACACAATAATCCAATAAAAGCGAATATATGTAAGGAGGCAAATGAATATAGATATTCAAGTTGCCATCATAATATTTTTTATAGGGATACAGAATTGGAAAGAAATATTAAAAATAACATGTATGTACAACAAACGAAACGAGAGGAAGAGCAAAATTTTATATTAATGGAAGAAGACTTTAACAAAGAAGAAATATGCAATCAAATAATAAAAGAAATTGCAATGGAAAATCATATAACAAAAGAAGAAATTTGTCAGAGCAATGAACGAATAGGTCTGCTTATTAAAAAGTTAAAAATTCAAAATAATATATCCTATCGAATGTTAGAAAGCGTATTAGGAATTAACCGTAAGAAGCTAAAAAGGATTGAGCAAGAACAAATAGAAGGAAAAACAGATGCAGAAAGGTTAGAAAATGAATAAAAGAAAAAATGAAAAAGAAAAGTTAGAAAATAAAATAATAGAAACCATAAAAAAGTATGATTTAATAAAAAGTGGAGAAAAGGTAGTTATAGGGGTTTCAGGAGGACCAGATTCCATATGTCTATTAGATAACTTAAATAGAATTAGAAAAAAGAATCCATTAAGTCGAAAATATCACCAAACAAACCTGGAACCAGTGGAGACGAATTTTGAAATTGTAGTTGCACATATCAATCATATGATTCGAGAAGAAGCCAAACAAGATGAGCAATATGTGAAAGAATATTGTAAAAAAAATGATATTGAATTTTATGCAAAAAGTATAGATGTCCAGAAAATGGCACATACTAATAAAATAGGAACAGAAGAAGCAGGAAGAATAGCAAGGTACCAATTCTTTGATGAAATCTTGCACAAAACCGAAGCAAATAAAATAGCAGTGGCACATAACAAAAACGATAAAATAGAGACTATTTTAATGAATACATTAAGAGGTAGCGGAATGGAAGGATTAAGAGGAATCGAACCAAAAAGAGGAAAGATTATAAGACCTTTAATTGAATGTGAAAGAACACAAATAGAAACATACTGTGAAGAAAGGCAGTTAAACCCAAGAATTGATAAAACAAATTTTGAAAATATTTATAATAGAAATAAAATTAGGAATGTTGTTATTCCGTATATTCAAGAGGAATTTAATCCTAATATTATCACAACAATAGATAGATTATCAGATATTATAACCCTAGAAAATGAATATATGGAGAAACAAACACAAAACATATATCAGAAGTTAGTAATAGAAGAAAAAGAAAAAGAAATCATAATCAATTTAAAAAGCTTTAATTCACAAGAAATAGTAATAAAATCAAGGTTAGTAAGATATATTATAAAAAGGTTATTAGCGAGTAATACAAGTATTGAAAAGATACATATAGAGGATATAATAAAATTATGCAACAACAATATAGGAAATAAATATCTAACACCAAACAAAAATATGAAGGTTTTAGTCAGAAATCACAAAATTTATTTTATAAGTCAAAGATAAATAGCCGTAACAAATTATAAAAAGGTGAACGTTTGTAATAAAAAAGTCATAAAAAAAATATTTACAAACCAACAATTATATGTTATAAAATCAATGGAAAAAACAAAGCATATGTCCCAAAGTGGACAAATGTCCATTTAGAAACATTCCCAATGGGGACAAAGGAGGAATTATTTTGAAGAACGGAATTAAAACATTAGCCATGTGGTTAATTATAGGAATTATTTTTATAGTAGTATTGTCATCTATAGTAGAAAATAGTGATGCTAAATTAAAATACTCAGAATTAATTGGAGATATTAATAGTGGGAAAGTAGAAGCCATACAAATTGAATCAGATGGAAAAATGGCAACTGTTACCCTAAAAGATGATAAAATTAAAAAAGAAGTAAATATACCAGACTTAGAAAGCTTTATGTCATACACAGAAGATTTTCTAAAAGAAGGAGCTTTTACTTTAGAAGAGAAATCTCAATCTATCTTTATTACCATTCTTAGTCTACTTACTCCATTTGGACTATTAATCATATTCTTTATTTTCTGGTTCTTTATGATGGGAGGAGCAGGTCAAGGTGGAGCAGGAAATAAAACTATGACATTTGGAAAAAGCAAAGCAAGAATGATGACACCTGCCGAGAAAAATAAAATTACATTTGAAGATGTAGCAGGAGTAGATGAAGAAAAAGAAGAATTAGAAGAAATCGTGCAATTTTTAAAAAATCCAAAGAAATTTACAGATATGGGGGCAAGAATACCAAAAGGAGTTTTATTAGTAGGACAGCCAGGTACAGGTAAAACCTTATTAGCTAAAGCAGTAGCAGGAGAAGCAGGAGTACCATTCTTTATTATAAGTGGATCAGACTTTGTTGAAATGTTTGTTGGTGTAGGAGCTTCAAGAGTTAGAGACTTATTTGATCAAGCTAAGAAAAATGCACCATGTATTATATTTATTGATGAAATTGATGCAGTAGGACGCCAAAGAGGTGCAGGACTTGGTGGAGGACATGATGAAAGAGAACAAACATTAAACCAATTATTAGTAGAAATGGATGGATTCGCAGAAAACGAAGGTGTTATTGTACTTGCAGCAACCAATAGACCAGACGTATTAGACAAAGCTTTACTTAGAGCAGGAAGATTTGACAGACAAATAGTAGTTGGTTTACCAGATGTCAAAGCAAGAGAACAAATCTTAGAAGTACATTCTAGGAAAAAACGTTTTGCAGAAGATGTAGACTTAAAAGTAATTGCTAAAAATACATCAGGATTTGCTGGGGCAGACTTAGAAAACATTCTAAACGAAGCAGCTTTATTAGCTGCTAGAAGAAACTTAAGTGAAATAGGAATGAAAGAAATTGAAGATGCTATGGTAAAAGTAACCATGGGACCAGAAAAGAAAACAAAAGTAAGAAGTGAAAAAGAAAATAAATTAGTAGCTTATCATGAAGCAGGTCATGCAGTAGTAAGCCATTACTTAGAAACACAAGACCCAGTGCATCAAATATCAATTGTGCCAAGAGGTATGGCAGGAGGATATACTATGTATCGTCCAACAGAAGACAAATCTTTCATGTCAAAAACAGAAATGGAAGAAAATATTGTATCACTACTTGGGGGAAGAGTAGCAGAAGCTTTAATTTTAAATGACATTTCTACAGGAGCAAGTAATGATATTGAAAGAGCAACAAAGATTGCAAGAAGTATGGTAACCAAATATGGAATGAGCGAAAAAATTGGGGCATTAATGTTAGGCTCTAATCAAGAAGAAGTATTCCTTGGAAGAGATTTTGCACAAGCAAAAGAATATTCAGAAGAAACAGCAGCAGTAATAGACGAAGAAACAAAAAGAATTGTAGATACAGGATATAACAGAGCAAAACAAATTTTATCAGACAATATAGATAAATTGCATCAAGTGGCAGGAATCTTATTAGAAAAGGAAAAAATCGAAGCAGACGAATTCGAGGCAATATTTGGAGAATAGGAAAATATGAAGAATTATTATGAGATATTAGAAGTAAATAACAAAGCTTCACAAGAAGTAATTGAAAAAGCATATAAAGTATTAGTAAAAAAATATCACCCAGATTTATATACCAATCAGATAAACCCAGAAGCCAATAAAAAAATAAAAGAGATTAATGAAGCATATGAAGTACTTTCTAACCACTTTTTAAGAGAACAATACAATCTTGAATTGCAAAAAGAAGAAAATAGAGTAAAGCAAGAAATAAGGCAGAAAAGAGTTCAAAAGCCCAAAGAAGTAAAACAAGCTAATGATAATAACAAAAAATATAAAGTTGGCACTCTTTCTGGAATTATTGAACTAATAAAAGAATTATATAAAAACAAGCCAAAAAGAGAAGAAATAAAAGAGCTTACCAAAAAAGATTTCATAGCAGTAATATTAACAATTATAGTTCTTATCATAATTGGAATTATTTTATGGTTTATACCATTTACAAATGGATGGATGAGAGAACTTCTATTTGAAAATCCATTATTTAGTTGGATAAGTAAATAACACATGTGTTTTTCCTCAAAACAATTTAATTATGAATACTAAAAAATGAAACCGCAAAAATCCTATTCTTCAGGTATTGTTGCGGTTTCTTTTTTAGCATTTGTTTGTTGGAATAAGAGGTATCAAACAACTTGAAAAAAGTAACATTTTAAATCATTACAAAAAGAAGCAGTATTATTTGAATACTAACTATTGACAAGTCCAAACCTTTCATGTATAATAAATAACGTTAAAAGGGTTATCCCACATACAGTCTTTGTATGGACCGGAAGGAGGGGAAAATAAAATGTCAGAGATAAAAGTTAATAATGGTAATATAGAAGATGCCTTAAAAAGATTTAAAAGACAATGTGCAAGAAATGGAGTCATTCAAGAAGTACGTAAAAGGGAGCATTATGAAAAACCTAGTGTAAAGAGAAAGAAAAAATCAGAGGCAGCAAGAAAAAGAAAATTTTAAAAAGTGGATTGGAAGTTAAGGGTGAAAGATTACTTAAGGCTTCCAATTTTTGTTTACAACAATGAGAACAAAAGGAAAAAATTAGAAATTAGTAAAATACAAACGATGTTAAAGTATAATAAAGTAAAAATGTAGTATACTAAATCAAAGGAGGAAAAGAGATGGAATACAAACAAACAGAATTAAAAAAGGGAATTAATTTCCACACCATTCATACTGATAAATTCAAAACAAACTTAATTGCTATATTTTTAACAACAGCATTAAATCGAGAAAATGTAACGAAAAACGCAGTAATATCAGCCCTTTTAAGAAGAGGTTCAAAAACAATGCCTTCACAAGAAGAAATCAGTAAAGAAATGGAAGAAATGTATGGTGCAAGTTTCGATTGTGGACTAGACAAAACGGGAGACAATCAAGTTTTAAAATTTTATATAGAAACAATAAATGATAACTTTTTGCCACAAAAAGGAGAAGATATATTAGAAACATCCATTGAAAAACTATTAGAAATTGTATTAGATCCTTATATAGAAGAAGGATTTAAAACAGAATATGTAGAACAGGAGAAAAACAATATTAGACAAAGAATTGAGGGGAAAATTGACAACAAAGCCAAATATGCAATGGATCGTTGCATAGAAGAAATGTATAAAGACCAACCATTTGGGTTATACCGATTTGGCTATTTAGAAGATTTAGACAAGATGGATGGCAAAAATCTTTATAACTATTATCAAGAATTAATAAATACCTGTAAAATTGATATATTTGTATCAGGAATTATAAAAGATGATATGAATCAAATCGTTAAAAATAATGACAATATAAAAAAATTAAAAGAAAGAACACCAAATTATAAAATTCCAAAAGAGTTAAATAAAAACCTGATGGAAAAAGAAAAAGTAGTAACTGAATCCATGGAAGTAACACAAGGAAAACTAATATTAGGATTAGATGTCCACTTAGAAAAAGAAGATTTAAGATATGACACATTAATTTATAATAGTATCTTAGGAGGTAGTGCCAACTCTAAAATGTTCCAGAATGTTAGAGAAAAGGCACATTTAGCATATGTAGCAAGTTCGAGTTATTTAAGATATAAAAATAATATATTTGTAAATTGTGGAATTGAAATAGCAAACTATGAAAAAGCATTAGCATTAATCAAACAACAAATAGAGGACATGAAAAAAGGTGAATTTACAGAAGAAGAAATTGAAAATGCTAAAAAAGGAATTATAGCTACCATAAAAACTATAGAAGATGAGCAAGATACAGGAATCACCTATTATTTTGGGCAAGAATTATCACAAAATAATATTTCAATAGAAGAATATATGGAAAAGATTGAAAAAGTCACAAAAGATGATGTCATTCACATAGCAGAAAATATAGCAATTCATACAATTTATTTCCTAAAAAATTAAAAACTTAGGTAAAGGCGGAAGAATATAGAAACTTTACATTAAAATAATATTTAAAGGAGGAGAAAAGTGCAGATTATTGAGAATTTAAAAGTAAAAGAAAAAGTCTATATCGAAAAATTAAAAAATGGTTTAACAGTAATCATAATCCCTAAAAAAGACATTCAAAAAAAATATATGATATGGGGAACAAAATATGGTTCAAATGAAAGCAGTTTTGTAGTTCCTGGAGAGGAAGAAGTAACAATTGTACCAAATGGAGTAGCACACTTTTTAGAACACAAGCTATTTGAACAAGAAAATGGCACAAACAGTTTAGATACGTTAACAGCATTGGGAGTAGATGCTAATGCATACACAACAAATGACCATACAGCATATTTATTTGAATGTACAGATAATTTTTATGAAGCTATGGATGAATTAATGGATTATGTACAACATCCTTATTTTACAGACGAGAATGTTGAAAAAGAAAAAGGAATTATAGGTCAAGAAATTATGATGTATGACGATTATCCTGAATGGAGAGTTTACTTAAATGCAATGCAAGCAATGTATCATAACAATCCAGTAAAAATAGACATTGTAGGAACCATTGAGACGATTGGTAAAATTGATAAAGAAATTTTATACAAATGTTACCATACTTTTTATAATCCATCTAATATGACAATGGTATTATGTGGTGATTTTAGCCCAGAAGACATGATACAGCAAGTAAAGAAGAGATTAGTAGAAAAAGAACCAAGTGGAGAAATAAAAAGAGTATATCCAGAAGAACCAGAGGAAATTGTACAAGAAAAAATAGAGCAAAAATTAGAAGTAAGTCAACCATTATATACAATAGGAATAAAAGATACTGGAAAATGCGAAGTAAAAAAACATATTGCAATGGAAATTTTGTTGAATTTACTGATAGGAAGAAGCTCCAATTTATACAAAGAGCTTTACAACCAAGGTATTATTTATGCCCAACCTAGTTTAGAATATGAATTTACCAATATTTATGCACATGCAATAATAAGTGGTCAATCCAATGAGCCAGAAAAAGTTTATCAAAAATTTAAAGAAGAAGTACAAAAATTTAAGACAGAAGGAATTAATCAGGCAGATTTTAATCGTATGAAAAAGATGATTTATGGTGGATATATAAAAGAATATAATGATGTTGCAGATATAGCTAGAATGTTTTTAGCAGACTATTTTAAAGGAATCAACAGTTTTGACTATTTAGAGGAGATAGAAGGGATTACTGTAGAATATTTGGAGCAAATATTAAAAGATGTCTTCAATGAGGAGAAAATGGTTCTTTCTATCGTAAGAAGTTAAAAAAATGAATAAAAATGGGAAAAAATAAAATGTAATAAAAACGGCATTTACAGAGGAAAAATGGAAATGCCGTTTTCTGCTGTCTATCTATGTCGGAAAAAGATAAAAGGGGTCGTACGAAAGTTGACAAAAAGCCTTGAAAATACTTGACTTGGGAAGAATGTTGTGGTAATTTATAAGTATACAAAAGATAAATAGAATAAAAAGGAGATATAAATATGTTAAATGATGAAATTTGTAAATTAAGAGATAAACTAAATAAAAGTATAGAACAAGGTGATGATTATAGTGTCACTTATCAATTAAGTGTCGAATTAGACGAACTAATTGCTAAATATTATGAAAGTTTAAAAAATAGTAAAAAAAAACTGATAATGACAAACAGCTAGACTAAAACCTCCTAAATGCTTTGCACATAGGAGGTTTTAATTGACTTAGTGGGAATGCCCACCAAGTAATGAAACAGACTTATGCTAGTAGTCTATCGATGCAATTAAGAATAACTTTTAAATTATTCTCGGTAAATTGCCGAATACCAGCATTTACAATAGCATCTGTTTGCCAGACTTTTTCTGTTTTGATAATAGGACTATTTTTTTTATCAACTTCTAGTAGATGGTGATAGTCCAGAGTCACAGTCTTATTTTTGGGAAGACTAAGCCAATAAATGGCAGGCTTTATTGGCAAACCGAACACACCACCATACACAACATTTCGCTTTGTGACTTTTTCTCCCTTTTTTGTCACATTCCATTTTGGGGATGCATTTTGTCTACCACTTCGCTGAATAGCAAAGTTAAACAATTCTGCTATTTTCCTTTTTTTCTGCGGCTGATATTTTAAATAGCCATCATCTTGAAAGCTAGAAACAATATCTAAAAAATTAATATGAAATAAAATAATTTTCTTAGAATCGGTTTCTGGAAACGTTCCTAACTTTCGTAAAGATTTTTGTAATGCCAAGAGACGTTTCGTCTCTTGGGGTTCAAGTGTTTTTCTTAAAAATTCTGCATACCGTTGATTTTTTTGTCTTTTTTTCTGTTTCATTGTTTTCCTCCATAAATATTTGGTGATTACTACAGTTTTTACTTTAATATTATAACATAGTATACATAAATAGTAAATACAAAATTATTTAATTACAAAAAGAAATTTGTTATTTTTCTAAAAAATATTTGAAATAGGCACTTAGATTAGTTGTAATTATAACATGGAAGTTGGCAAAATTTAGTGGCTTTTGAGTAAATTGCTTGCAAGCCTTAAAAATATATACTATAATAACAACATATAAGGATAACTCTATTTAAAATTAAATAAAGTTTTGCAAAAAATAAAGGTGTGACGAAAATGAACACAGTAGTATTAAAATTTGGTGGAAGCTCTGTAGCAGATAATATTAAACTAAATGTCGTTGCAGACAAAGTAATAAGCTTAAAAAAAGAAGCAAAAAATGTAGTAGTTGTTGTATCAGCACAAGGAAAAACAACCAATCAATTAATTAAGGAAGCACAAGAATTATCAGCCATTCCAGAGGAAAGAGAAATGGATATGTTGTTATCGACAGGAGAACAGATAACAGCATCAAAACTAAGCATACTATTGAACCGAAAAGGATATCCAGCCATTTCCCTAACAGGTTGGCAAGCAGGAATTAGAACCAATTCAATTCATACAAGTGCAAAAATTGAACGTATTTGTATCGATAGAATGGAAAAAGAGTTAGAAAAGGGAAAAATTATAGTAGTAGCTGGATTCCAAGGATTAGATGAACAAGAAAATATTACAACATTAGGAAGAGGAGGGTCTGATACAACAGCAGTAGCCTTGCAAGTAGCTCTTAAAGCAGATAAATGTTATATCTTTTCAGATGTAGATGGAATTTATTCTGCTGATCCCAATATGATTACAATGGCAAAAAGATTAGATGAAATATCTTTTGATGAAATGCAAGAAGTTGCTGATAGTGGAGCAAAAGTATTACATAATCGTTGCATTCAGATTGGAAAAAAATTTGATTGTAGTATAATTGCTAAATCAACTTTTTTAAATGAAGGTGGAACTAAAATATGTCAGCAAATTGAATCATCTGAAGTAAAAAGTATTGTAAAGAACGACAAATTAGTGATGATTTTGATGGAAAAAGAAGGAAATATCGAAGAAGGGGAATTCTATAATATATATCAAAATTTACTACAAAATAATATTATTGTAGAGGCATTTCAAAAACAAGGTAATCAAGTACAATTTAGAATAAAAGAAACAGAACAAAATAAAGTACAAGAAATATTAGAAAGTAAATATCTAACCTATCAAATCCAACAAAAGAATTTTGTAAAATTGAGTATTGTTGGGTATGGTATTACACAAGACAACCAAGTATTAAATCAAGTAATAGAAATATTAAAAAAGCGTAAAATAGAAATAATAGATATTTATTTAACACAATCTAAAATAGAAATTTTAGTAAAAGAAATAGAAAATGACAGCGTTGCAGAATTGCATCAAAAATTAATAAAAGAATAGCCAAATAGAATGGGTTAGTGTGACTTTGTAAAACTGGAAAGGTTCGTGGTAATATTTTTATATTTTGTATTTTAAATAATATATTTTTGTATGAAAAGATAGGTGAAATGTATAACAGCAATAAATTATCACTATTAAGTGATGAAATATTAAATAAGTTAGCAAACATGCAAAAGAAACGATTAAAATATAGTAGTTTTGTGATAAATATGTTTTTACGAAATGTAATAAAATGTTAAAACTGATGGAAAATGATGATATTAGCTATCATCTTCCATCAGTTTTTCTATAATTTGAACAGCATTACTAGCAGCACCTTTACGAATATTGTCAGCAACTACCCAAAGATTTACACCAGACCTAACACTTTCATCACGGCGGACTCTTCCTACAAATACTTCATCATGTCCAGTAGCATTAATTGCCATAGGGTACAAATTAGAAGAAGGGTCATCTACTAAAATCAAATTAGGAAAGTTTTTTAAAGTAGAAATTAAATCTTCCATTTCAAAATCATTTTCTAATTCAACATTAATGGATTCAGAATGAGAATTTTGAACAGGGACACGAACTGTTGTTGCTGTAACCTTTAGATCAGGTCTGTGTAAAATTTTTCTTGATTCATTTATCATTTTTAATTCTTCTTTCGTGTAACCATTTTCCATAAATACATCGATATGAGGTAAACAATTATTGTAAATAGGATGAGGGAATTTTTTTAATGGTTGAGAATTATCGGTATTTTCTAAATCATATAAAGCATTTTTTCCAGCTCCAGAAACAGCTTGGTAAGTTGAATAAACAATTCTTTTAATGTGATACTTATCTTCTAAAGCTTTCAAAGGTAACATAGCTTGAATGGTTGAGCAATTTGGATTAGCAATAATCCCATGGTGTTGATAAACATCTTCAAAATTAACCTCTGGAACAACTAAAGGAACATCGGCATCCATACGAAAATAACTACTATTATCTACTACAATACAGCTCTTTTGAGTAGCAATGGGAGCATATTTTTTAGAAATTTCTCCACCAGCTGCAAAAATAGCAAAATCAAAACCAGAATCAAAAGAGTGTTCCGTTAATTCTTGTACTGTATAATCTTTTCCAAGAATAGAGAAAGTGGCTCCAGCGGAATTTTTGGAAGCAAATAGACCATAAGTATCAATTGGTAAATT
Source organism: uncultured Clostridia bacterium (assembly GCA_948585895.1). Classification (GTDB taxonomy): domain Bacteria; phylum Bacillota; class Clostridia; order TANB77; family CAG-508; genus CAG-269. The sequence goes on from CAPBNZ010000002.1 coordinate 37,304, forward strand.
TTTTTCTTCTAATACTTGAAGGACAGACCTGCCTACTAGACCTGTTGCACCAACAATGGCAATTTTATATTTTTTCAAAGGAATTCCCCCTAATTTTTTATTTTTTAAATAAAGTATAACATATAAATGTAAAAAATGAAATAGAAAAGTTACAATTCTATATACGATAAAGCTAAAAACGATAGTTTGGCATTGAACATTCCTCATTTTATGGAATAAGAATTTCTAAATATTTTCCAGTTGCATTTGAATTTTCATCAATATGAATATAACCATTATTTGAGCTTTTCAAAATTTAACTGCGAATCGTCACATAGAAAAGGGTTTGCCATCACAAAAATTACGAATAAATCTTGCTTTTTTTTAAGAATCATTATATAATAATTTGCCAAGTAAAGGAGAAAAGGAATGTTAGTCAATCAAAAAATATTAGATAATCTATGTAGTGACGCTGGAGAAAAAAGAGTTCAAAAAGCAAAAAGTTATAAAGAAAAAGGAAGAGTACAAATAACCAATGTGGAATATAAAGACAGTAAAAATTTTGATATCCATAGTATGGTAGTAGGAACCAAGCCATACAAAACTTATCTATCTGTTCGTAATGGAGAAATAGAAGATATCACTTGTAATTGTGAAGATTATTATAATCATTATGGTGTATGTAAGCATACACTTGCTTCCATCTTAGCTTTTTCAGAGGAAAGTGATTCAACTACTAAAAACATTCCAAATCCTATGAATAATACGAATCATTATAGAAACTTCAAACAAATTGTTAATACATTTTATAACGAGGAAGTAGAGAAAATAGATAATGAGGAAGAAGCAATATTAGAAAATAAAGGAACAATAAAAATAGAACCTCAAATTATCTATGACAAATTTTCAGGAGATATGAAAATTGAATTTAAAATTGGATGTAAAAAAATGTATAAAATTAAAAATTTATCTGAATTTTATACAAGAATGTTAGAAAAGGAATTTTACCAATATGGGGAAATGTTGAAATTTGTTCATACGAAAGAAATGTTTGAAGAACAAAGTCAAGCCTTGTTAGATTTTATTTTGCAATACTCAGAAATGATTAAATATGCCAATTCTAATTCTAATAGTAATTATCGATACTATGGAAAAGCATTAAGTGAGAGTAGTATTATTTTGGGAAATAGCGGAATAGATAATTTGTTTGACGTATTAAAAGGAAAAAAGATATTGTTACAAAAGAATCATAATTTAGAAGAAATTGAATTTACAGAAGAATTGCCTAATATAGAATTTAAACTAAAAAAAATAAAAGAAGAACAATATTCCATTGTACCTAATATAGAAATTTTTAATGTAACCATTATCAAGGGGAAGAAATACAAATATATTCTGGATGAAAAAAAGTTATATCGCTGTACTAGAGAATTTGAAGACACAAATTTAAAATTATTAGAATTATTTAGAAGAAATTATATGACAGAAGTATTATTAGGAAAAGAAGAATTAAGTAGTCTGTTTTCTGTCCTTATCCCTAGAGTAAAAGATGCAATTGTGATAGAAAATATGGAACAAGAAATAGAACAATATAAACCAAAAGAATTACAGGTAAAAGTATATTTAGACTTTGATACAAATGACTTTTTAATAGCAGAAGTGAAATTTCAATACGACACCAATGAATTTAACCCATTAGATGAGAAATTAAGAGTGGATTTCCCAAGGAATATGATACAAGAAACAAAAGCATTAAATGTATTTAGAAAAACTAGGTTTATGTATGATAGTCAAAAATTAAGATTTATTTTAACAGATAATGATGCAATTTATAAATTCTTAACAGAAGATATTAATAGTTATACACAAAAATTTGATGTATTAGTAACAGAAAAATTTAAAACAAAAGAGATTAAGCAACCTAAAATTGGGAAGGTTGGAGTAAAAGTTGAAAATAATTTGTTAGCCATAGATTTAAAAGATATAGACATTGATATCAAAGAATTAGAAGAAATTATGGCTAAATATGCTTTAAAGAAAAAATATCATAGGCTAAAAGATGGAAGTTTTATTAACTTGGAAGAAAATAAGGAAATTGATTTCCTAAACAAGTTAATAACAGGAATGGATATTGATTATAAAGAATTAAAACATGGTGAAATAAAATTACCAGTGAGTAGAACCTTATATTTGAATCAATTACTAAAAGGAATGAAGGGAACAGAAGTTACTAAAAATGTAGAATATAAAGACATGGTTAGTAAATTAGATAAAGAGCAATTAGAAGAAGAAATTAAAATACCTGAAAATCTAAATTCGATTTTGCGATATTACCAAAAAACAGGTTTTAAATGGCTAAAGACTTTAGATAGTTATCGATTTGGAGGAATTCTAGCAGATGACATGGGACTTCGGAAAAACCATTCAAATGTTATCTGTAATTGTAGATTATGCAATCATGAAAGAGACGAGACTTCCTATTCATTCTAATACAATTGATAGCAGGCAAGAAGACAAGATGGAACAAGATACAATAGCAATGAAAGGAACTTTAGATAAAGAGCCAATTTTAAGTTTAAACAATACCAGAGCAAGTTTAGTGGTTTCTCCTAGTTCCTTAACACTTAATTGGCAGAATGAAGCAAAAAAGTTTGCACAGGGATTAAAGACATTAGTAATCAGAGGAACTTTAGCAGAAAGAAAAAAACAAATTGAAGAAATTGAACAATATGATTTAGTTATTACTTCTTATGACTTATTAAAAAGAGATATGGAACAATACTTGAAAAAAGATTATACATTTCGTTATATAATAGCAGATGAGGCACAATATCTGAAAAATAGTAATACCCAAAATGCCAAAGCCATAAAAAAAATAAAAGCTGATACCAGATATGCGTTGACAGGAACACCAATCGAAAATTCATTAGCAGAATTGTGGTCTATTTTTGATTTCATTATGCCAGGTTATTTATTTACCTATAAAAAATTCAAAGGTTTATACGAAACACCAATCATAAAAGAACAAAGCCAAGAAGCCATGCAAAAACTAAAAATGTTAATTGAGCCATTTGTGTTAAGAAGAAACAAAAAAGAAGTGCTAACAGAGCTTCCAGAAAAAACAATAACGGTACTAAGCAATGAAATGGTAGAAGAGCAAAGAAATATTTATTTAAGCTATTTAGCCCAAGCAAAGCAAGAAATAGCCCAAGAGATACAAATAAATGGATACGAAAGAAGCCAAATGCAAATATTAGCAGCTTTAACAAGATTAAGGCAAATTTGTTGCCATCCAGCCTTGTTTATAGAAGGATATAAAGACAGAAGTAGTAAACTAGAACAATGTATGGAAATTATACAAGAAGCAACCAATAGTGGACACAAAATCTTATTATTTTCAGGATACACCTCTATGTTCGAAATCATGGAAAAAGAATTAAAACAAAGAAATATAAAATACTTCAAACTTACTGGTAGTACAAAAGTAGAAGAAAGAATTAAACAAGTAGACGAATTCAATCAAAATTCAGAAATTAAGGTATTCTTAATATCACTAAAAGCAGGAGGAACAGGATTAAACTTAACAGGAGCAGACATGGTAATACACTATGACCCATGGTGGAACTTATCCACAGAAAACCAAGCAACAGATAGAGCATACAGAATAGGACAAAAAAATAATGTACAAGTATACAAATTAATTACCAAAAACTCCATTGAAGAAAAAATATATGAACTACAACAAAAAAAAGCACAGTTAGTAGACAATATGCTAAGTACCAAAACATCCTTTATAAGTAAACTATCAAAAGAAGAAATTATGAAACTTTTTAGTTAGTTTGGCTAGCTCTGGGACAGGCACAGGATGACCATTTTTGGCTAGTTTTGGGACAGGTACGAACTGACCACAGTAATCAAATAGAGAAAGAAAGTGAGCAATAAATGAAAGATTATATAACGATAATAGGCGGTGGATTAGCTGGATGTGAGGCAGCTTATCAAATTGCAAAGCAAAAAATAAAAGTAAAATTATATGAAATGAAACCACATAAATATTCGCCAGCACATAGTAATGAAAATTTAGCAGAAGTTGTGTGTAGCAATTCTTTTAAGTCTAATTTACTAACGAATGCTTGCGGCTTATTAAAAGAGGAATTACGAAGGTTAGATTCTTTATTAATTCAAATAGCAGATGAGACAAAAGTACCAGCAGGACAAGCATTAGCAGTAGATAGAGAATTATTTGCTCAAAGGGTAACAGAAGAAATAAGTAAAAATCCTTATATTGAGATTGTTAATGAAGAAGTGACAGATGTAAAAGAAATGGTGAAAAGAGGAATTGTTATTATTGCTACAGGTCCATTGACTTCAAATGCATTAGCAAATGAAATTCAAAAATTAACAGGTCAAGACAAATTATATTTTTATGATGCAGCAGCACCAATTTTAGAAAAAGATAGCATTGATTTTCAGATTGGTTTTTATGGAGATAGATATCGTCAGGAAAAGAAAAAAGACGAAACAGAAGAACAATGGAAACAAAGATTGGCAAAACAAGAAAGAGAAGAGCAAAGTTATATTAACCTTCCTATGAATCAAGAAGAATATGAGTCTTTTTGGAAAGAATTAGTACAAGCAGAAGTGGTAACTTTACACGATTTTGAAAAGAGAGAGATTTTTGAAGGATGTATGCCAATTGAAATCATGGCAAAAAGAGGAATTGATACACTAAGATTTGGACCAATGAAGCCAGTTGGATTTGATGACCCAAGAACACGGAAGAAGACCTTATGCTGTAGTTCAGCTAAGACAAGATGATAAACAAGCAAGCCTTTATAATATGGTTGGCTTTCAAACTAATTTAAAATATGGAGAACAAAAGAGAATATTTACTAAGATACCAGGATTAAAACAAGCAGAATTTGTTAAATATGGAGTGATGCACAGAAATACTTATATTAATTCTAGTTATTTATTAAATGAGACATATCAACTAAAAGCGATACCAAACTTATACTTTGCAGGACAAATTACGGGTGTAGAAGGTTATGTAGAATCTATTTCCTCTGGTCTAGTGGCTGCACTGAATGCAATTAATGATTTTAGGGACGGAGGAAAAAATCATTGTTTTTCAAAATATACAGTGATAGGGGCTCTGGCTAACTATATTTCTACCCCCAATGATAAATTCCAACCAATGAATGCTAATTTGGTATCTTGCCAGAATTAGAGGGGAAAAGAATTAGGGATAAGAAAGAAAGGTATAAGAAGCTAGCTCAAAGAAGTTTAGTAAATTTAAATATTTAAGTAATTAGATTTTTTAAGATGAATTATTACAAATATTGTTAAAATATTACAATTTTGTGAATTTTATAATAATTTACGTAAAGTAGTTGATGGATTTGACTTTTTCTGCTATAATTATAATAAGTGTATTAAAAGATATACATTTTTGTATATTGAAGGGAGTAAGATTATGGAAGAAAAAGTAATTAAAATATTAGAAGAAAAAATTCAGACTTTAGAACAAGAAAGAGAAGAAATAGAAAAGAATATTGACAAATTAAAAGGAGAGCTAGAATTTAGAGATGGGAAGCTAGGAAATTCGTTAGAACAAAAAGAATTAGAGAATGATTTGCACAAAATTGAATTGGAAATAAAAATGTCTTATGATGAAAAGAAGAGTTTTGAAAAATGGATTAGTACAAAAGAACAAGCTAATGAGGAAGTTAACGAGAACAAAAAGAAAAAAGAAAGTTTGTCAAAAGATGAAAAACAGTGTAAAGAAGCGATAGCAGAAATAGAGGGTAAATATGACTCAAAAGATGGTAAATTAAGCAAACCAGGAGAACTTATAGAATATGAAAATGATTTGCAAAAAATTCAAAGTGAAATTGAAGCACTAGATAATTCAATAAAGAAAAAAGAAAGAAAAATTGTAAGTGCTACTAAGAACATTTCAAAAATTATAGAGAAATATGGCAAACAAATAGAAAGAAGAGATGCTGAAGCATATGATAGAGATTGGGAAGAAGCAATCAAAGAAAATGAAAGAAGAGACGCTGAAGCATATGACAAAGATTGGGAAGAAGCAATCAAAGAAAACGAAAGAAGAGACGCTGAAGCATATGACAGAGATTGGGAAGAGGCAATCAGAGAAAATGAAAGAAGAGATGCCGAAGCTTATAGCATGAAATTGGAACCTTTTTATGCAATATCAATTGGAAAAGAAGCAGAGATAACATATAACGGAGAGACATATAAAGTTAGCAGTAGAAAAACAGATAAAGGATATAACTTGAAGCAAGGTAAAACAGAAAAAATGATATATAAATGGACGGATTTGGAACAAGAAAATAGTGAAAAAGTAAATGAGCTGTTAAGTAAAGGAAAAATAGATCCAGTCGTAATTAATGCAATTGCACGTTCGAAAATGCCACGTGAAGACAAAAAGATAGTAATGCAAGAATATATAACAGATTGTTGGTATGGATTAACCAAAGACGGTGAAGATGGGCGTCCAAAATGGGAGACTGTAGGAAAAGTACAATATGTGGATGAATACAGTGAAACAAAAGAAATGACTGTTAAAGAAAAGGGGAATATTTTTACTAGGATAAAAGAAGCGATAGCGAAAAAATATAAAAGTAATAAATTAAATAAAGCTCAGAAAACATTAATGAAAAATAAGGTAAAAGCCATAAATTTACAAAATAAAAATGGAAAGAGTGCTAGAAATAGAGATAACAAACAGGGACCAAACCAATCAGATATTAATAGATTGAATAATGCAAAACTTAGAGTAAAAGAAGCTTGGGAGAAAAAGGCAAATATTAAAGTTGACAATAAAGACAATAGAATAGAAAAAGTGGCAAATAGTAAAGCAATAGAAAAAGAAACAGAAAATGAGAGGAATGAACAAGAAGAACGTATGTAAAGCCTAATAAAAACTTGGAAATTTTTCCAAGTTTTTATTGACTTATAAAAGGGAAAATGGTAAAATAGAAACTGTTATGGTAATTGTATGTATGGTACAAATCCGTAATGATTTATCTTTTAGCACACATAATGTGTTAAAAAAGTGCAACCAAATGAAGCACTCACAAATAGAAAAATAGGAGGTGAAATTTAAGTGCCAACAATTAATCAATTAGTAAGAAAAGGAAGAAAAACAGGAGTAACAAAATCAACTGCACCAGCTCTTCAACATGGATGGAATTCTAAAAACAAAAAATTAACAAATAATAGAGCTCCACAAAAAAGAGGCGTATGTACAGTTGTAAAAACAGTTACACCTAAAAAGCCAAACTCAGCATTAAGAAAAGTTGCCAGAGTTAGACTTTCTAATGGTTATGAAGTTACATCTTATATTCCAGGTATAGGACATAACTTACAAGAACACAGTGTTGTATTAATCAGAGGAGGTAGAGTAAAAGACCTTCCAGGTGTTAGATATCATATTATCAGAGGAACTTTAGATACAGCAGGTGTAAAAGACAGAATGCAAGCGCGTTCAAAATATGGAGCAAAACGTCCTAAAAAATAGAAAAAATTAAATTAGATATTTTGTATATTATATATAAATTTCAAACTTTGTATTTACTATACATAGAGAGAATATACAAAAAACGATGGATTCATTTTTAGATAATTTAGGAATATTAGCAAAAATTAAAATAGTGCTTGTTATTTTGTCGAAAATTTAAGGTACTTAAATTTAGAATAGATAAATAAGTGCTATACGTAAGAAAAATAAATTTTCTTGCGAGTACCTAAGATGCTTTTATAAAGCATTAATAAAGAGGAAGCATAGACCTTATATCATTGCTTTACAAATATGAGAAAACACTCAATTCGCAGTGAACATGACAAAAAGGTAAAATGCATCCCCTTACAAAGATTTAAGGAGGGAAGAATAGTGCCAAGAAAAGGATATATAGCAAAAAGAGAAGTATTACCAGATCCAATTTACAACAGCAAAGTTGTTACAAAATTAGTAAACAATATCATGTTAGATGGTAAAAAATCAGTTGCTCAAAAAATAGTATATGATGCATTTGATATTATAAAAGAAAAAGAAGGAAAAAATCCTTTAGAAGTTTTTGAAGCAGCTTTAGAAAATGTTATGCCAGTTCTTGAAGTTAAAGCAAGAAGAGTAGGTGGAGCAACTTACCAAGTTCCATTAGAAATTAGACCAGAAAGAAGACAAACTTTAGGATTAAGATGGATTGTAACATATGCTAGAAATAGACATGAAAAAACAATGGCTGAAAAATTAGCTGGCGAATTAATGGATGCAGTAGCTGGAAACGGTGGAGCATTTAAGAAAAAAGAAGATACCCATAGAATGGCTGAAGCAAATAAAGCTTTTGCTCATTACAAATGGTAGGATTTTACAAAAAGTAACAATTTAGACATTTTTAGCATTTCTTTCAAACCTCGATATTTTATCAGGCAACTTTCGTTTGAGAGAAACAATCAAAATGTCTACCTTATTGCTTGGGATAGAATCCAATACTGAAATAGAAAAGAGATATTGAAAGGGGGAAATATAAAGAAATGGCAGGAAGAGCATACCCATTAGAAAGAACTAGAAATATAGGAATTATGGCACATATCGATGCTGGAAAAACAACAACAACAGAAAGAATCTTATTTTATACAGGAAAAACACATAAAATAGGAGAAGTTCATGAAGGTGCAGCAACTATGGACTGGATGGCACAAGAACAAGAAAGAGGAATCACTATTACTTCTGCTTGTACAACCTGTTTCTGGAATGATAATAGAATCAATATTATTGACACGCCAGGACACGTTGATTTTACAGTTGAAGTACAAAGATCTTTAAAAGTTCTTGATGGAGCAGTTACAGTTTTAGCTGCTAAAGGTGGAGTTCAACCACAAACAGAAACAGTTTGGAGACAAGCTGATAAATATAATGTACCAAGAATGGTATATGTCAATAAAATGGATATCACTGGAGCTAACTTTATGCTTTGTATAGATCAATTAAAAAATAGATTAAAAGCAAATGCAGTTCCTATACAGTTACCAATAGGAAGTGAAGATAACTTCAAAGGAATTATTGACTTAATTAAAATGAGAGCATTCATTCATAAAGATGAACAAGGAAAAGAAATTGAAGAAACAGACATTCCAGAAGATATGAAAGAATTAGCACAAGAATATCATGATAAAATGATAGAATCAGTTGCTGAGCAAGATGAAGAATTAATGATGAAATATTTAGATGGTGAAGAACTATCTGAAGAAGAAATCAAAAAAGGATTACGTGCTGGAACCATTGCTAACACAATTGTACCAGTAACTTGTGGATCTTCTTACAAAAACAAAGGAGTACAAGAATTATTAAATGCAATCGTTGACTATATGCCATCACCATTAGACATTGCACATATCAAAGGGGAGACACTAGATGGAGAAGAAACAGAAGCCAAAACTTCTGATACAGAACCATTTGCAGCATTAGCATTTAAAATTGCAACTGATCCATTTGTTGGAAAATTATGTTTCTTTAGAGTTTACTCAGGAATGTTAGAATCAGGTTCAACTGTACTAAACTCAAGTAAAGACAAAAAAGAAAGAGTAGGAAGAATTCTTCAAATGCACTCAAACCATAGAGAAGATATTGATAAAGTATATGCAGGAGATATTGCAGCAGCAGTAGGATTAAAAGATGTTACAACAGGAAACACTTTGTGTGACCCAGAACATCCAATTATATTAGAATCAATGGAATTTCCAGAGCCAGTTATCGATATTGCGATTGAGCCAAAAGATAAAGCAGCTCAAGAAAAAATGAGTATTGGTTTAGCAAAATTAGCAGAAGAAGACCCAACATTTAAGCAATATACTAACCAAGAAACTGGTCAAACAATTATTGCAGGTATGGGAGAATTACACTTAGATATTATTGTAGACAGATTAAAAAGAGAATTTAAAGTAGAATGTAACGTTGGTAAGCCACAAGTTGCTTACAAAGAAACCATTCGTAACAAAGTTAAAGTACAAGGTAAATTTATTCGTCAATCTGGTGGTAAGGGACAATATGGTGATGTTTGGTTTGAAATGGAACCATTAGAGCCAGGAAAAGGAATTGAATTTGAAAGTAAAATAGTTGGTGGAGCTGTTCCAAAGGAATACATTAAGCCAATTGAACAAGGTATGAGAGAAGCTGCTGAAAGTGGAATCCTAGCTGGTTACCCAGTAATTGACTTTAAAGCTACTTTAGTAGATGGTTCATACCATGAAGTTGACTCTTCAGAAATGGCATTTAAAATAGCAGCATCAATGGCATTCAAAGAAGGATGTAAACAAGCAAAAGCAGTTATTCTTGAACCAATTATGAAAGTTGAAATAGTAGTTCCAGAAGAATATATGGGAGATGTTATTGGGGATGTAAACTCTAGACGTGGAAGAATGGAAGGTATGGATAGTAATGATGGAATGCAAGAAATCCATGCATTTATACCACTTTCTGAAATGTTTGGATATGCAACAGATTTACGTTCAAAAACACAAGGTAGAGGAACCTACTCTATGGAACCTTCACACTATGAGGAAGTTCCAAAATCAGTATTTGAAAGTATCGTAGCTTCAAGAGCAAAAAAAGACTAAATTGAATTTTAATTAGCATGTTACACATCTTCATTATAAATTACAAATTTGGAATGGATTTCGATACATTTTCTAGCTTGTAATTTATAAAAAAGATATATAATATATGAAATTGATAGGCAATTTAATGAAATGAAAAAATAAAAAGAAACCAAAACACTTGATTTTTTAGCAAAAGTATTGTAAAATGCTTATGCATAAAGAAGTTATTAAATTTATTAAATAGTAGCTGAAGGCAAAGAAAAAGATAAAAAAGAGTAAAATGCCAAGCATTTTGTAAATTTATCTGTAATCGGTAAAGCCACAACAGCTAACTCAAAATTAAGGAGGATTAAAAATGGCAAAAGCAAAATTTGAAAGAACAAAACCACACGTTAATATTGGTACAATTGGTCACGTAGACCACGGAAAAACAACAACAACAGCAGCTATTACAAAATATTTATCATTATTAGGAAAAGCACAATTTGAAGCATATGATCAAATCGATGGTGCTCCAGAAGAGCAAGCAAGAGGAATCACAATTAACACAGCACACGTTGAATATGAAACAGACAACAGACACTATGCACACGTTGACTGTCCAGGACATGCTGACTATGTTAAAAACATGATTACAGGTGCAGCACAAATGGATGGTGCAGTATTAGTTGTATCAGCAGCAGATGGACCTATGCCACAAACAAGAGAACACATATTACTTGCTAGACAAGTTGGGGTTAAATACATCGTTGTATATTTAAACAAATGTGATATGGTTGATGACCCAGAATTATTAGAATTAGTTGAAATGGAAGTTAGAGACTTACTTAGTGAATATGATTTCCCAGGAGATGATATTCCAATCATAAAAGGATCTTCATTAAAAGTATTAGAAAGCACTTCAACAAATCCTGATGACGAAGTTTATAAACCTATGAAAGAATTAATGGAAGCAGTTGATAGTTATATTCCAACACCAGAAAGACCAGTTGACCAACCATTCCTAATGCCAGTTGAAGACGTATTCACAATTACAGGACGTGGAACAGTTGCAACAGGTAGAGTAGAAAGAGGAATTATTAAAGTTTCTGATGAAGTTGAAATCATTGGATTATCAACAGAAAGAAAGAAAACTGTTATTACAGGTGTTGAAATGTTCAGAAAATTATTAGATCAAGCTGAAGCTGGAGATAATATTGGAGCATTATTAAGAGGAATTGATAGAAAAGAAATCGAAAGAGGTCAAGTTCTAGCTAAACCAGGAACAATCAATCCACATACAAAATTCACTTCTGAAGTTTATGTATTAACAAAAGAAGAAGGTGGAAGACATACACCATTCTTCAATGGATATAGACCACAATTCTATTTCAGAACAACAGATGTTACAGGTGTTATTGAATTAGCAGCTGGAACAGAAATGGTTATGCCAGGAGATAACATATCAATGACAATTGAATTAATTACACCTATCGCTATCGAAAAGGGACTAAGATTCGCTATTCGTGAAGGTGGTAGAACAGTAGGTTCAGGTGTTGTTGCTGATATATTAGAGTAATAAAACCAGTAATAGCAAGGGTTACAAAGATTTGTAGCACCTTGCTATTTTTATATTTAACAACTTTTTAACAACTTGGTATTTAATCAAATACGGAATTTAATGTATTTACAGAATTTTGTTTTGACTCTGGTAATACTGCAAGATATATTTCTGTTGATGATAATTTTTTATGTCGCATAAGTTTCATAATAGTATATAGGTCTGTTCCATTGAGTAATAATAGAACGGCAAATGTATGCCTTAAATCGTGAAATACTCTATATGTAAATCCTTTGTTTTCTTTCATAAGTTTTAATATTTTCTTTTTAAATACTTTTTGTAAATCTTTTTTATCTATTTGATGACCATTAGCAGTAAATACATATTCTGATGTTCTAGGAAGATTTATCAGTAAATTATAAATGAAATCTGACATTGGAATAATATCAATACTACTTTCAGTTTTAGGTTTTCCATTTTTGGTTTCATATCCGACTTTTTTTCGTGTAGTTTTATCATATACTGCTGAACGAGTTGTATTATTTTTAACATAAATTTCTCTTTTTTCAAAATTTAAATGGATCCATTTTAGTCCGACAATTTCGCCCTCTCTCATTCCTGTTCCAAGTGCAAAATCAACAACATCTTTATATTTATTATCTTCAAATTCTTTTCTTAATATTTTTACCTCTTCAGTAGTAAAATATTTAAAAGGAATTTTTTTCTTTTCAATAAGAGCATCTACATCTATATCTTTATTTTGGGGAATAGTTGTATTAGCACAAGGGTTCTTTTCAACATAACCTTCCTTTTCACAATATTTAAAAAAAGGATTTAATAATTTATGTACTTTAATAATATTCGATTCAGATTTACCATCATCAGCTAATTTATTATAAAAATTTTGTATCATTATGCTTTTAATATTGCAAATATCTACATTTGATATTTCGTAAGGCTCTACATGATTTCTATATGTTCCCTCATACGATTCAAAAGATGTATCTTTTAATTCATTTACTTTTACAGTAAATAACCATTCTGGCAATAGAATATTTATGGTATAGCATTTATTTTTATCTGCAAGGATACCATTTTTTAATTTTTCTATATAATCATCTGCTTTTTGTTCCGCTTCTGATTTACTAGATCCATAGAATTGTTTTTTTATTGGGATACCATTTGCTTTATGTCCAATAGTTTTTGTTGTTCTATAATAATCATAGCCATTAACAGTTGTGTTGGTTTTCTTTGCCAATTTATTCGACCTCCAATGCACATTTTTTTGACCAAACACTTGCAAATTTACGACTATTCATATATAATACAAATAGTCGTGTAAGTGTTTTATCTTTTGTACACTTGCAATGGAATCTTTAGTTTTTACAATTTATTGTAAATTACGAGGATAGTTAGAGCGAAATCATTATGAGAGGTTTGGTTCTAACTATTTTTATTTTAATATTCATATTTAGGTCTAATTAACATCCAAATTATCCAAAGCCCAGCTGTACAAAGTATTAAAATAAAATCTAATAAATGATTATAATGCTTTTTCTGTTTTGTAGGACCAGTAGCAGATGATGAAGAAGAGGCAGAATTATTTATTATAATATTTTTATCAGATTGTTTATTATAACTTTTTGTAGGCTCTCCACAACTAGGACATACAATTGCATTGTCATTCTCCATTTGTTTTCCACAATGCTCACAATATTTCATAACATTACTCCTTTCTAAATTTATATATTATAAAAATGCCGATTTCATTTCAACTCTAATGACTTTACCTATTATATGTATATCTCCAGATTTTTCTTTTGGAAAATATGGGTTTAAAGGTTCTAGCTCATACTCATTGTTATCTAGTATTAGAATTTTTCTAATAAGTATTTTATTATCATTAATCAATAAGTAAACCTTATTGTTTTTTATATCAGAACATTTTTCAATTATTGCAGTATCTTCTTTTCCTAAAAGGGGCAACATTGAGTCATCTCTAGCAATAAAAGCAATATATTCTTTGTTTTCTTCTAACTTAAAATTAGCATATATATATTCTTGTGCTGGATCAGTTATAAAAGAATTATTTTTTTTATCATAATTTATTCTAATAACAATGGGAATTTTATTATTTTTATTTGAAACATTGTCATCAAAAAAGTCATCTATTAAATAATCTGTATATCCACATACTTGCATTAGTTCTCGATAGTTAGTCATTCCTTTAGAATTTGTAGCAATGTTTTCAAGTATTTTAGGAGATGGTGGCTTTTCTTTTTTCATGTTCATATATTCTGATAAGTACCCTCTACTAACACCAACTTTAGAGGAAAATTCTCTTTGTGTGTCAAAGGTTTCATATATTTCTTTTAGAATCTTCGCAAATTTATTTTTATCAAACATAAAAAAACCTCCTAAACCTATTGTACAGCAATGGTTCAAAAAAGTCAACAAAAAAAGTTGAATTTTTTTAACAAAAAGTGTTGACTTTTTTTATTTAATATAATAAAATGAGTTTGGTCAAAAAAATGACTGAAAAAATATAGGGAAAGGAAGAGGCAAGAAATGAAGTTAAATATTAAAGCTATTAGCGAGTTAATAGATACACAATATAGAAGCAATGTATCATGGTTCGCTGATGAAATTGGCATAAATAGAAGCTACTTAACTATGATATTGAATGGCAAGCAACGAGACGATAGTGCGAAAGTAATTAACCATCTTTGCCTTTATTGCAAAAAGAAAAACCTTGATTACAAAAAGTATATTTTTTTACCTTAAACGGTCAAAAAAATGACCAAGAAAGGAGGGAGAGTTTTGGAAGAACAGTGGTTAAGCCTAAATCAATATGAAAAACGATACAATTTAGGACACAACACAGTTTTACAAATGATTGAAAATCACGAAGTAGAGTACATAAGAACAGGTACAAGATACAAAATTAAAGTTGGCAGTAAAAACACTGTTCCTAGGGAAATGTTTGAAAAAGAACAGGCAGCAAGAATTAAGGCAGAAACAACATTGGATTTACTAAAGAAAGTTTTAGAGGGAGGAAAATAAGATGAAAGTTGTAAACAAAGGAAAATTTATTTCAAGAATGATTGAATTTCTAATTATAATAGGAACAATTATTTTAACACCAAAGGCTATTACTTATGCAAATATTTGTAGAGGTTACAAAGGATACGGAGGAGAATACTTAATTCCAGTTTTAGGATTATTAGCAATATTAGTTATTGAAACAATTTATGAAGAATTTGAAAAGACAAAAAGAGGTGGAAAACATGGAAAAAGGTAAGCCAGATAAATTGGATAAATGCTATTATTGGCACATTATAACATTAGCAAAATTAAAATGTAAATTAAAAGAATTGAAAGGAGATATGTAAAATGTCAGAACAAAATGAAATTAAGAGATTATCAAGTATTATTGAAAGAAAGGATCTAGAAATTCAAGATATTAAAACTTCTTTAGCAGATATCTTACAACAAATAAGAGATATAAACGAGTCTGTAAATGAAATAGATCCAGAAGTAAAAAGAAGAAAAATATCAGAAATGTGTACTAACACTATATATGAATTATTAGTAGATGAAAAACACAGAACTATTACAGCCGACCAAAGCAATAAATAGTCCTATGTTAAAAGAAAATTTATATAAATTCACTTTATTTGCATTTTATCACAAAATCAAATGGGGTGCAATAGAGAGGAGAAAATTTTGGCTAAACCAGTACAAAGAAAAAGATACAAAAATAAACGAAATATTACTTGTGAACAATGTATGAATTGTATGTATGTTGAGCATGGAGATATGTATTGTGATCAAAGAAGTGATATGCCATTTGTATATGATGAATTTTGCCCAACAGAAAATTACATGTGGTGCAATGGCAAAAAATATGAAGAGAGGTAATAAAATGGAAACTTGTAGTATATGTGGAAAAAAGTATAAAGGTTATGGTAATAATGCTAGACCAGTAAATGATGGAAGATGTTGTGATGATTGCAATTTTAAAGTAGTAATTCCAAAAAGAATTGAAGTTTCAATGAGTTTAAAGGCACATAAAAAATCAGATATGAAAGGTTGGTAATTATGACTAGGGAGGAATGGTTAGAAGAAAGAAAAACTGGAATTGGCGGTTCAGATGCCTCTGCAATATTAGGGTTAAATCCATATAGCGATAACATTAAATTATGGGAAATAAAAACTAAAAGGGCAGAGCAAGAAGATATTTCAAATAAGCCTTATGTACAATATGGTGTAGCAATGGAAGATAACTTGAGACAAAGTTTTGCAATAAAACACCCCGAATTTGAAGTTATACATGAAGAAAATACAATAATTAGACATCCTAAATATCCATTCTTATTTGCTAGTTTAGATGGTGTTCTAATAAATAAAGAAACTGGAGAAAAAGGAATTTTAGAAATAAAAACATCAGAGATTTTAAGAAGTATGCAAAAAGAAAAATGGAATGATCGTGTTCCAGATAATTATTTCATACAAGTATTACATTACTTAAATGTTACTGGATTTTCATTTGCATATTTATTTGCAGAACTAACCTATTCAGAAGATTTACAGATGACAAAAACATTTAAATTTGACAGAAATAATTTAACTGAAGATATAGATTATTTACAAGAAAAAGAAATTGAATTTTGGAAATATGTCGAAGAGGATAAAAGACCTCCTCTAGTATTACCAAATATGTAGGAGGGAAATATGGAAAAGAAAATTTATTCGTCATGGGCATTTACAGAAAATGAAGAAGAGAAATCAAAAATAAACAATAGTATTTATAAAGAGCTGAAAGAAAAATACAGAATATTAAAAGTTAGTGATGTTGATCATACAGAACCTACGAGCAAAGAATTAGAACAAAATGACATAGTCTATTCAAGAAAGGCTTGTTATGCACATGGAGAATATAAAATTTATAAATGTCCTAATGAAGTAACATTAGATGAATTAGCCTTAATATGTGATGGCGGAAATTTATGCTTTGGATATAGAGGGAATAGGAATTTTTTATCTGTATCAGAAGATTAAAAAGAAAGGATGATTTTAAAATGAATAAATATGAAAGTGTAATGATAGTTACTCCAACTATGAATGATAAACAACAAAAGGAGATAGAAAATAAATACACAAAACTAATTAATGAAAATGGAAAAGTAGAGAGTTTTGAAAATTTAGGAAAGAAAAAATTAGCTTATGAAATTAGAAAATATAAAGAGGGTTTTTATATGACATTTAATTTTGAGAGTGAAGCATCATTTATTTCAGAGCTAGAAAGACAATATAGAATTGATGATGATGTAATTAAATTTATAGTAGTTAGGAGGGAAGATTAGATATGGAATTAAAGGTTGAAGAAATAAAATCGTTAGCACCTATTCAATTCAATTATGAAGATATTAAGAAATGGGTAACAGAAAAGGCAAAGGAATATAAATCATTAGTATATACAGAAGAAACTATTACTGCTGCTAAAACAGATAGGGCAACATTGAATAAAGTAGCAAAAGCTATAAATGATGAAAAAATTAGAATTAAAAAAGAAGTATTAAAACCATTTGAAGATTTTGAAAATAAGTGCAAAGAATTACAAGGAATAATTACAGATGCATCAAGTTCGATAGATGCACAAGTAAAATCGTTTGAAGAAAAAGAACAAAACGAAAAGAGAGAGCAAATAAAAACGATATTTGATGCCTACATAGGAGATTATAAAGATTTAATTATATTTGACTCAATATTTAATCCAAGATGGTTAAATAAAACATACACTATAAAGAAAATAGAAGAGGAAATAAATCATTTAGTAATTAAAACATCAGATGATATGAAAGTTTTAAAAGGTCAAATAAATGATGAAGTGATTCTAAAACAAGTACAAGCATTTTATTTTTCACATATAGCAGACTCTGATTGCTTAAGTGGTTCATTAAAATATGGAATGAATGTTATTGAGAGCAATAGAAAACTAGAAGAATTAAAGCAACAACAAGAGGCAAAAAAAGAAATACAAGCTCCTAGTATAGCACAAGAGACAACTACACAAGAACAATTACAAGTTATTGATTTTAGAGTATGGGTTACCCAAGAACAAAAGATGAAAATTAGAGATTTTCTAATTCAAAATAATATTAAATATGGAAAGGTGGATTAATTTATGAATTTAGCGGAATTATTATTTGGAAAACCAAAAATGAAAGGAAAAATTAGTGTTGAAGTAGATGATGAAATAGAAAAAGCAGAAACACAAATAGAAGGAAGTCTTCCATCTGTTTTAACAATGATAAGTTTAATTTGTTCCAACTTACAGGAACATGGAATCCCTAAAGAGCTTATTAAGGGAGCAGTAGCTATTGGGCTTAATGAAGATAAAGGAAACAAAGAAAAAAATAAGAAAGTTATTGAAAAAACAATTGTTGTAGATAGTGAAGAAAAAGCAAAAGAAGTAAAAGAATTATTAAAGAAACTAGGGGTGGAGGATTAATAATATGGAAATTTTAAAAATATCAAGTAAATCAAATGTGAATTCAGTTGCTGGAGCATTAACTGCTCAAATAAAACAATCTGGAAAATCAGAAATGCAAGTAGTAGGAGCTGGAGCATTAAATCAAGCTGTAAAGGCAATAGCAATAGCAAGAGGTTTTGTTGCACCAATGGGAATAAATTTAGTATGTATTCCAGCATTTACAGAAGTAGAAATTGACAACGAGAATAAAAGTGCAATTAAGTTAATTGTAAGGGAGGAAAAGTAAATGGAAGTTAAAAATAGTTTAGTAAAAAGAGAACAAAAACAAACTTTTAGTACATTTTTAGCAACAGATGCAATGAAAAGAAAAATAAATGAAATGGTAGGAGGAGAAAAAGGTCAACAATTTGTTACAAGTATAATATCAGCAGTAAGTACAAATCCTCAATTAGCAGAATGTGAAAATTCAACAATAGTTTCTGCTGCATTAGTTGGACAGGCTCTTAATTTGAGCCCTAGTCCACAACTAGGACAATTTTATATGGTCCCATTTAATAAAACAATAAAAAATCCAGATGGCTCATCTTTTCAGATTAAGGTTGCACAATTTCAAATTGGTTATAAAGGATATATTCAACTTGCTATTAGAAGCGGTCAATACAAAAAATTAAATGTATTAGCAATAAAAGAGGGAGAACTTATAAAATATGATCCATTAAATGAAGATATTGAAGTCAAACTAATAGAAGATGAAGAAAAAAGAGAGCAAGCTAAAACAATTGGATATTATGCAATGTTTGAATACTTAAATGGATTTAGAAAGACACTTTATTGGAGTAAAAATAAAATGCTAGCCCATGCTGATAAATACTCTCAAGCATTTAGTGTAAATGCAACAAAGGGAAAATATCCTAAAGTTTCTTTTGCAGATTTTGAGGCTGGAAAAGTAGCAGAAAAAGATATGTGGCAATATAGTAGTTTTTGGTATAAGGACTTTGATGGAATGGCTTATAAAACAATGTTAAGACAACTTATATCTAAATGGGGTATTATGAGTGTTGATATGCAAAAAGCTATGGAAAGCGACATGGCAGAAATAAAAGAAGATGGTACTTATGAATATGTTGACAATGATTTCGATATTACAGAAGAAGTTAGTGTTGAAGAACCAAAGCAAATAGAACAATCAATTCAAGAAGAACAAAAAGATTTGGAAGAAGAATATGAGGACCCATTTTTACAAAAATAAAAATTAGTACGAAAGGAAGAATGTTATGTACACAGAGGGGTTTATCAATTTACATAGAAAAATTCTCGACTGGGAATGGTATGATGATATTAATGTGTTTAGAGTCTTTACTCATTTATTATTAACAGTTAATTGGACTCCAGCTAAATGGCATGGCATAGAAATTCTTCCAGGACAAAGAATAACATCACGAGAGATATTAGCAACAGAAACTGGACTTTCAGAGCAAAATGTTAGGACAGCATTAAAAAAATTACAAAAAACTCGGAGAAATAACCATCAAAACAACCAACAAATATACTCTTGTAACCATTGTAAATTATAGGTTTTATCAATCAAAGAAAGAAAAAACAACCAACAAACTAACCAGCGACCAACCATCAGATAACCAACAACTAACCAGCGAC
>CAPBNZ010000003.1:0-15617 GCA_948585895.1 uncultured Clostridia bacterium
CATAATCTACCATTGTTCCATTGGTTATAATAAATAGCCAGTCACTACTTTGGGCTAATAGTAATTCTCTAGCACATTGATTTAATGCTTTTTTCTTTAATCCTTTTGCATTTGGATAAAGCCAAGCTAATTCACACATTCTATCACCAGCAATATGTAAGTGCCTATGGGCATAGTCATTAGTTGGATTTAACCATACTTCACTATATCCATTGGCTCCCCAACTAGAGCGACAAGGTGATGAAACTTGTATATTTGGATATTTATCAATATATTCAGATGGGGTAATTAGTTCAAAATTACAATCATCGTAATAGATTTTTTTAAATAAGATATATAGCCAGTATGGTCCTTCATACCACCAATGCCCATAAAGTTCAGCATCATAGGGGCAAAGAATAATTGGTGGAGTTTCCATATATTGTGAAAGATTATTAATTTGTGAAGTTCTGCTGTTTAGGAAATGACCTGCTTGTTTTTCAGCAGAGTCCATAGCCCATTTTGGATTGTAATAATCTTTGAAATCAGTATCACCAGTAATTCTATAATATTTAATTCCAGTGTGGACTCTAACCCCATTATGGGCGATATAAGGTTTAATATAGTCATAATCAGCTTCATAGCCAATGTCACGATAAAATTCTCTATAATTGTAATCTCCTGGATAGCCATTAATAGAACTCCAAACTTGTCTAGAAGATTCCATATCACGTCCAAAGGCAATGACTCCTTCAGGAGAAACAATTGGTGCAAAAGTACCATATACAGGGGTAGGGTCTGCATACAAAATTCCATGTGATTCAGTAATAATATAATCAATTCCAAATTCTTTTAAATATTTATTAGCTTCTGGAATATAGCCACATTCAGGAAGCCAGATTCCGCGAGGCTTTCTTCCGAAATATTTCTCGTAAGTCTGAACACCTACAGCGATTTGAGCTTTTACCGTTTTTTCATTTACGTACAAAATAGGAAAATAACCATGAGTAGCTCCACAAGTAATGATTTCTAAAACACCAATATCTTGAAAATGTTTAAAAGCTTCAATTAAATTACACTTATAAACATCTTTAAATAGATGTAAATCATTGGAATATCGCTCAAAATAATAATGGGAAAGCTTATTTAATCTTTTATCATTAGTGGTTCTTTTTATTTCTTTTTCAGACAATTCAATTAGTTGTTTTAGATATTTAATATATTTTTTTTGTAATAATTTATTATCTAACATAGAAAGTAGAGGAGGAGTCATTGACATGGTAATTCTAAAATTGACACCTTCATCTACTAATTTTTGAAAATTTGTTAATAATGGAAGATAGGTTTCAGAAATTGCTTCATATAGCCAAGATTCTTCTAAGTAGTCATCGCTTTCTGGGTGATGGATAAAGGGAAGATGAGCATGAAGAACAAAACTTACATATCCTTTTTTTGATTGCATGGTATAATTCTCCTTTGTGATGTTTTTTATTTGAATTTTGATGAAGGACTTTGAGAGGATGGATTTTTATATATTTCCTCTATATTTTCATCTTGATAAATTGCTTTGTATAAATCATAGATATTGTATATTTTTCCCATATTTCTAATAAATGAAATAGAAAATATCTCTTTTTGTGTTTGTTTACCTGTTTTTACATTTCTAAAATAAATCATTTTTTGATTTTTGTCGAATAGAATTTTATTATTTGGTGATTCAATTTGATTAGAAGTAGTAATAGGGACATAATCTTTTTTTAATTTTTCTGTTTTTGTGATAGGGCGTCTACCAAGCTCAATTTGGTAATCACATTTGCTGTCTGCTACATTTAAATACCAACTATTAGCAAAGTCATTAATTTCTACTTCGAAATGATAGCCTAAGGTATGATTGTAAATAATGAGAACAGGTTTTGTAGTTTCAAAAAAATTATTTCCATACTGTTTTTGTAAGTTTGTTCTGTCTTCATCTGAAATATCCCAATAAATGAATAGATTGGTAGGTGTTTGTGCCAAAACTTTTACAATGGTCTGATTATATCTGTATGGTAAATCATAATATTCTACAATTTCTACTTTTCTCTTAGAAGATGTTGTTTTCTTTGAGATGGACTTTTTGGTTGATGTTTTTTTCTTACTAGTGGATGTAGAAGATTTCTTTTGCGTTGTTGTAGTCGTATTTTTTTTAGTAGAGGCTACTTTTGTCGTATTTTTTTTAATAGTTGTAGGTTTTTTTGTGGTGTTTTTTTGTTGGATAGATTTTTTTGTTTTATTTTTGTTTTCTAATTCTTTTTGTTCTTTTGTTTTCCTTGGCATGATAGTCCTCCTATGTAATCTCATACTTTCTTTCCTATCTTATACTAAAAGTAAAAGAAATTCAAGGGAATTTAATAAAGTTTTTGAATTTAATATAACATTACTATTTTTGGCATTACATACAGTAAGATAAAAAGTAAGAAGAAATTGTATATTTACTACAAAATAAAAGTTAGCTATTGAATAAAACAACATAAAGTGTCACTTATAAAATTAAGACTATTTTTCTCAAATTTTATCAAAAGTCTTTTAAAAAACAGTAAAATAGTATAAAATAGTAAAAAATATAATATAGGAGAGGAATATGAATAAAAAATGGCAAATTTATGAAAATAATGAAGAAAAAATAAAAGAAATACAAGAAAAGTATCAATTAAACAAATTATTAGCTACTATTTTGGTCAATAGAAATATTACAGAAAAAGAGGATATACGATTATTTTTACAACCAACTAGAAAAGACTTTCACAATCCATTTTTAATTACAGACATGAAAAAAGCAGTAGAAAGGATTATGGAAGCAATACAAAACCAAGAAAAAGTTACTATTTATGGTGATTATGATGTAGATGGAATTACCAGTATAACAGTATTAAAAAGCTTTTTACAAGATAGAGGTTTAGAAGTAGCAACTTATATTCCCAATAGATTAGAAGAAGGTTATGGATTAAATCGAGAAGCAATTAGGAAAATTGTAAATAATGGATGTCAAGTAATGATTACCGTTGATTGTGGTATATCAGCATTGGATGAAATTGAATATGCCAACTCACTTGGTATAGAAACGATTGTAACAGATCACCATGAACCAGGAAAGGAACTACCACATGCTTTTGCAGTAATTGACAATAAAAGAAAAGATAGTAATTATCCTTTTCGAGAATTAGCTGGTGTTGGTGTGGTTTTCAAGTTAATTCAGGCAATAGGAATTACCTTGGGATTAAAAGAAGAAGAATATCTAAAATATTTAGATATCGTGTGTATAGGAACGATATCAGATATCGTTCCATTAGTCAACGAAAATCGAGTAATAGCAAAACTTGGCTTAATGTTAATTTGTCAAACTAGAAATGTGGGACTACGTTCTATTATCCATTCTTCTGGTTATCAAAAAATTGATTCTACTAGTATTTCTTTTGGTATAGCTCCTAGAATTAATGCCTGTGGAAGAATGGGAAAAGCAGAAGAAGCATTGGAATTATTATTATCTAAAAATATAAATCAAGTTAATGAATTAACCCAAAGATTAAATGAGCATAATAGAATAAGACAAGAGACTGAAAAAAGCATTTTTGAAAATGCCATTAAACAAATTGAAAAAGAACATCTGCAAGAAAATAATGCCATCATAGTTGGGGGAGAAAATTGGCATCATGGAGTAATTGGCATTGTATCTTCTAAAATTACAGAAATGTATTTTAAACCAAGTATTTTGTTAAGTTTTGAGGAAAATGGAATAGGAAAAGGTTCTGGAAGAAGTATACCAGGATTTGATTTGCATGAAGCATTGATGCAATGTACAGATACTATTGAAAAATTTGGTGGTCATAGTATGGCTGTTGGGATTGCTGTACAAAAAGATAAATTTATAAAATTTAGAGAGAAATTTGAGCAAATTGCGTCAAAGGCAAATATTGATGAAATTGTGCCAGTGATTCAAGTAGATAGCAAAATTGATGTAAAAGACATAAATAAGGAAATGGTAGAGAGTTTGAAACAATTAGAGCCTTTTGGTGAAGGAAATAGAATGCCTATTTTTATGTTTAAAAATTTAAAAATTGACTCCATAAGAGCTTTATCAGAAGGAAAGCATTTAAAATTAACATTAAAAGACAATAATACAATTATCAATAGTATTGGATTTAATCTAGGATATTTAGCAGAGGAATATAGAATTGGTGATAAAATTGATGTAGTAGGGGTGTTAGAAATTAATAGCTTTAATGGTGTAGAGAGTTTGCAAATCAACATAAGAGATGTTATGAGGTCTTTATAAGGGGAGGAGAATATGCAAGAAAAAAAAGAAATAGCAATACAAGATGTTATTAGAAAAAGGAAAGAACATACTAGAAAAGTAGATATAAAGTTGATTATGAGAGCATTTAATTATGCTAATAATCATCATGGCAATCAATGTAGACGTTCTGGAGAACCTTATATTATCCATCCACTTAATGTTGCCTATACTTTAGCAGATATTGGATTAGATGATAGTACCATATGTGCAGCTCTTTTACATGATGTAGTAGAAGACACAGAAGTAACAGATGCAGATATTAGGCAAGAATTTGGAAGCGAAATTGCTGAAATGGTAGAAGGGGTTACCAAGTTAGGATCTATGCAATTTGTATCGATTGAAGAGCAACAAGTAGAAGATTATAGAAAAATGTTCTTAGCTATGGGAAAAGATATTCGAGTTATTTTAATTAAATTAGCAGATAGACTTCATAATATGAGAACTTTAAAATATTTAAAAAGAGATAGACAAATTGCCAATGCCAAAGAGACTATGGAGTTATATGCACCACTTGCTAACCGTTTAGGATTATATTCAATAAAATGGGAATTAGAAGATTTAGGATTTAAGTATTTGTATCCAGAAGAATATCATGAATTAGTAGAGGCTATTAATAGAAAAAGAGAAGAGAGACTAAAATTTATCGAGAAAATTATGGATGATATTCGTGTACAATTAAAGAAACAGAAAATAGAAGCAGAAGTTACACGGAAGAGCGAAACATTTATATAGTATTTACAGAAAAATGAAAAGAGATAATAAAACACTTGACCAAATTTATGATTTATTTGCGTTACGTATATTAGTCAATTCCATTAAAGATTGTTATGCAGCTTTAGGTGTTGTACATGAAATGTATAACCCAATGCCAGGAAGATTTAAAGACTATATTGCTGTACCGAAGCCTAATATGTATCAATCCATTCATACTACTCTATTGGGAGATAAAGGAACGCCATTTGAAGTTCAAATTCGTACATGGGATATGCATCGAGTAGCAGAATTTGGTATCGCAGCACATTGGGCTTATAAAGAGGCAAATTATTTTGGTAAAAAGACATCAATAAAAGTAGAAGAAGATAAATTGGCATGGCTTAGAGAAACACTAGAATGGCAGAAAGAAATGCAAGACCCACAAGAATTTCTAAATACCTTAAAAACAGAATTATTTGAAGATGAAGTATATGTATTTACACCCAAAGGTGCTATTAAGGTTTTACCCAAAGGTGCAACTCCAATTGATTTTGCCTATAGCATTCATGCTGAAATTGGTCATCACATGACAGGTTGTAAAATAAATAGTAAAATGATGCCAATTATAACCTCACTAAAGAGTGGAGACATCATTGAAATCATTACATCCGATAATTCCAAAGGACCAAGTAGAGATTGGTTAAAATTTGTTAAAAGTACCAGTGCTAAAAATAAAATCTTGAGCTGGTTTAAAAAAGCACAAAAAGCAGAAAACATTGAAAAAGGAAAAGACTTAATTGAGAAAGAATTAAAAAGGATTGGATTTACCCATTCTGATTTGTTTAAAACAGAATATATGCAACCAATGTTAGAGAAATACAAATATAAGAATTTAGACGAAATGTATGCAGCAGTTGGGTTTGGAGCAAATTCTGCCGTAAAGGTAATTGCAAGGATGTTACAAGAATATCGAAAAGAACATGAAGAAGAAAATATTGAAGCAAAAATAGAAGAACTAGCTAAAGCTAGACAAAAACGTATCAAACCATCTGATTCAGGAGTGATAGTAAAAGGAATTGAAAATTGTTTGGTAAAGTTATCAAAATGTTGTAATCCGCTTCCAGGAGACGAAATTGTAGGATATATTACAAAAGGGAGAGGAGTATCTGTTCATAGAAAAGATTGTGTTAATATAGAGGATTTGTTTACAGAAGAAAATAGAATGATAGATGTAGAATGGTATGAAGAGAATCAAGCATCTTATCAGGTAGATATAGAAATTTATTCAAATGACAGAGCAGGTTTATTAATGGATATCTTAAAAGAAATTGGAACAACAAAAGTAAAAATTTTAGGTGTAAACACAAAAACAACAAAAGAAAGAATTGCTATTATGGATATAACGATAGAAGTAGAAAATTTAGACGAATTAAACAAAGCACAAAAAGCCATTCGAAAAGTAGATAGTGTTTATGAAGTAAGAAGAAAAAAATAAATAAAATGTTCCCATGGAGTGTTGTAACTACCAATCATATTTGCTATTGCCTATTTGGCTGCTTTGTAGTATTGAAAAAATAATAGATTGCACCTTAAATTGGTATTATTGTACAATATAAGAGGATAAAAGAAAGGAATACGAAAATGAAATTAAAAGAACTAAAGATAGATACTTGGATAGGGGATTCAACGAATTGTTATATTATAGTAGATGAGGAATCAAAAGAAACTATGGTGATAGACCCAGCTGGAAACGTTGATAAAATACAGGAATTAATTAAAATAATGGAAGGAAATTTAAAATATATTTATTTAACACATTGTCATGGAGATCATATATTAGGAGTAACAGAATTAAAAAATAAATGTGGTGGAAAAACATTAATTCATCGAGAAGATAGTGAAGGGTTAAATAATCCAGAGATTAATTTAACACCTTATATAGGATTAGGAAAAATTGAACTAGAAGCAGATTCAAGAGTTGATGATAGAGATTTAATTCATCTGGGAAATTTAGCATTTAGAGTTTTTCATACACCTGGACATACTAAAGGAAGTTCCAGCCTTTATTGTAAAAAAGAAAATTGTTTATTTTCAGGAGATACTATCTTTAGAGGAACTTGGGGAAGAACCGATTTACCAACTTCTAGTAGAGAGGATATTATGGAATCAATTGAAAAAAAGATTATGATTTTGCCAGATGAAACAATTATTTATCCAGGACATGGAATGATGACGATGTTAAAAGATGAAAAGCCAATTTATTTAGAATTGAAACCAAAATTGTTTTAAAAACTTTGCAAAATAGGAAAAATCATGTATAATAATAGTGCAGTAGTCAAAAATGAGCAGTAGAAGAGGAGGAGTATATGCCAAAAAAAACAGTAGCGATTCAAAAAGAAAGACTCAAAAGTGCAGGATACCATATTAGTAAAGAAAAAAGTGAGTTGGGAATTTTTTATGCTATCTCAAAAAATGAAAAAACTTTATTAGAAGTTTTGCAACGGAAGGAAAAAGGGGTAATAGTTATAAATAGAAAAGGAGAGCTATACTGTGATAAGGTCTGGATTAAGCAAGAAGATGGACCAACAATATATTATTATAAAAATATGCCAGAAGGCAGAATTATAGGAAGAATGAATGAAAATACTCCATAAGAATTAATTCAGGAAGGCATTGGAAAGTTTTTCTAATGCCTTTGGACAAATAATAAATAAAAAGAAAGTAAGTGATAAAATATGAATAAGACAGAACCAAGAACATTAGCAGGGTTTATGGAATTATTGCCAAATGAGCAAATACTATTCAATCAAATGAAAGAGACCATAGAAAAAACATATCAAAAATTTGGATTTTTACCACTAGACACACCAAATATAGAATTATCAGAAGTGTTACTTGCCAAAGCAGGAGGAGAAACCGAAAAGCAAATTTATCGATTCACCAAAGGAGAAACGGATTTATCTTTAAGATTTGATTTAACGGTACCTCTTTCTAAATATGTAGCTAAAAACTATGGAAATTTAAGTTTTCCCTTTAGAAGATATCAAATTGGGAAAGTATATCGTGGCGAAAAAACGCAAAAAGGGAGATTTCGTGAATTTTATCAATGTGATATTGATATTATTGGAGATGGAGAATTAGAAACTATTCATGATGCAGAGCTTCCAAGTATTATCTATACTATATTTAAGGAATTAGGATTTGATAGTTTTACAATTTGTATCAATAATCGTAAAATATTAAATGGACTATTTGAAAGTTTGGGACAAAAAGAAAACGCAGTAGAAATATTAAGAATAATAGATAAAATTGATAAGATAGGAAAAGAAGCAATAATAGAAGAATTAACTAAATTAAAAATAAAAGATACAGAAATTGAAAAAATAATAAGTTTTATAGAAATAGATGGAACATCACATGAAAAAATTAGAGAATTAGAAAACTTAGGAATTGAAAATGAAATCTATGTTAAAGGGGTAGAAGAATTAAAACAAGTAATAAAAAATATTGAACTATTTGGTGTTCCAGATAGTAACTTCAAAGTAGACTTAACCATTGCAAGAGGATTAGATTATTATACAGGAACTGTGTATGAAACCTTTTTAAATGATTACAGAGAATTAGGAAGTGTGTGTTCTGGAGGAAGATATGAAAATTTAGCAGAATATTATACTGACAAGAAATTGCCAGGAGTTGGAATATCGATTGGATTAACTAGATTATTTTATAAATTAAATGAACTAAACTTAATCAAAGCAAAACAAAAGTCAATTTCGCAAGTATTAATTATACCTATGATAGAAGATTTAGAAAAACCAATTACATTAGCTACACAGTTAAGAAAACTGGGAATAAAAACAGAAGTATATTTAAACAATAAAAAACTAAAAGCTAAATTCAAATATGCAGATAAGTTGAAAATTCCATATGTAATAGTAATAGGAGAAGATGAAATTGCTACTCATACAGTCAATATAAAAAATATGGCAACAGGAGAAGAAAAGAAAGTAAAATTATCAGCTAGTGAAATAATAAAGGAAATAAAATGAAACAAGAGGGACAGGTCTTTTTGTTTCATTTGTAAAGTAGAGTAATTTTATTACGATTTTTTTCAATAAAACCTTCTTCTTTTAGAAGCTTTAATTCCCTCATCATAGCACTTCTATCAACACTTAAATAGTCTGCTAAGTCAGTTAAAGAAAAGGGCAAAGAAAATGTTTTACTCAAATTTCTAGTGGATAACATAGCAAAGTAACCAATTAGTTTATCACGAGTCGATCTTTTGGTTAGTAATTCGATTCTCATATTTAAATCTGTGACCTTACTTAATATTAATTCTGGTAAATTTTCGGAAAGATATGGATGAAATTTACAATTAGTTTTGCATTTTGTATGAATATCATTATAACTATAAAAAAGAACTTCACATTTTTCACGAGCTTCTACTAGTAATTCATTATTAGTAGTAATTGTATAAAAAACTTCTCCAAAAACATCATTTTTAGAAAAGTGTTCAACAATTGTTCTGTTTCCATTTAAGTCATAACGTACTAAATCAGCGTTTCCCATTACTAAAATACAAAATTGATTTCTTTTTTTAATGTAACTAGTAATTACCTCATTTTTAGAAAAGACTTTTTTTTGAACTCGTTGACAATTGTTTTCAAATTTGTGTATAAATTGATTTATATCAAAATTAAGATTCATTTTTTTCTCCTGATTTTTATGTATTGTAAATTGTTTTTATTATACTAAAAAAAAGTGGCAAATGCAACAAAATACAATATGAATTTAATATCTTTTGAAGCAATTTAGTTATAATATAAATGTAATAAAAATGTAATGTTCTTAAAAATACTACTCCAAGGCTATTTTAAAAGATAAAAAGAGAATTAGTTGCTTTTGCAACAGAAAAAATAAAATCTTACTATATAATAAAAACAGATTATGAGGGAAGGAATAGGAGAAAAATGAAAATCATCAAAAGAGATGGAAGAGCTGTTGGAGAGTTTTTCAGAAAAAAGAGGCAATCAGGAGCTGTAGATTATGATAGAGAAAAAATTCAAACTGCAATTGAAAAAGCTAACAAAGAAGTAAGAATAAAAGAAAGAGCTGGTAAAGAAGAAATTAAAGGCATTATTCAATACATTGAAGAGTTGGGCAAAAAAAGAATGTTAGTAGAAGACATTCAAGATATTATTGAAGAAAAACTAATGGAATTAGGAAAATATGAATTGTCTAAGAAATATATTGTATATCGTTATACGAGAGCATTAGTCAGAAAGCAAAATACAACAGATGAATCGATATTGGGCTTAATTCGTAATGAAAACAAGGAATTAGCGGAAGAAAACTCTAATAAAAATACATTACTTGCTTCTACCCAAAGAGATTATATAGCAGGAGAAGTATCAAGAGACTTAACCAAAAGACTATTACTTCCAGAAAAAATAGTAAAAGCAGATGCAGAAGGAGTCATTCATTTTCATGATGCAGACTATTTTGTACAACCAATCTTTAATTGTTGTTTAATTAATATAAAAGATATGTTAGACAATGGTACAGTTATGAATGGAAAGATGATAGAAACACCAAAGAGTTTTCAAGTAGCTTGCACAATAATTACACAGATTATTGCAGCAGTAGCAAGTAACCAATATGGTGGACAGTCAGTAGATTTAATTCATTTAGGAAAATATCTAAGAAAAAGTTATGAAAAAATAGAAAAAGAAATACAAGAAAAATATAAAGGAAGGGTACCAAATCAAGTCCTTAAAGAAATGATTCAGGATAGACTAAAAGTAGAATTGAAAGCAGGAGTTCAAACGATTCAATATCAAATCAATACATTGATGACAACCAATGGACAATCTCCATTTGTAACATTATTTTTACACTTAGAAAAAGATGACCCATATATGAAAGAAAATGCGATGATTATTGAAGAGGTTATAAAACAAAGAATAAAGGGAATGAAAAATGATAAAGGTGTTTATGTAACACCTGCTTTCCCAAAGTTAGTATATGTATTAGATGAATTTAACAATCTAACAGGAGGAGAATATGACTACTTAACTAAATTAGCTGTTAAATGTTCTGCTAAGAGGATGTATCCAGATTACATTTCTGCTAAAAAGATGCGTGAGAATTATGAAGGAAATATATTTAGCCCAATGGGATGTAGAAGCTTTTTATCGCCATGGAAAGATGAAAAAGGAAACTACCAGTTTGAGGGAAGATTTAATCAGGGTGTAGTGAGTATTAATTTGCCACAGATAGGAATTGTAGCAGATGGGGATGAAGAGAAATTTTGGAAAGAATTTGATGAAAGATTAGAATTGTGTAAAGAAGCTTTAATGTGCAGGCATTATGCATTATTGGGAACAAAATCAGATATTAGTCCAATTCATTGGCAATATGGAGCAATTGCTCGTCTACCAAAAGGAGAAAAAATCGATAAATTATTATTTGGAGGATATTCTACTATTTCATTGGGATATATTGGCTTGTATGAAGTAACAAAACGAATGACAGGAGAGTCTCATACTACGCAAAAAGGTCATGAATTTGCACAAAAGGTTATGAAACATTTAAGAGAAGTGGTTGATAAATGGAAAAAGGAAACGAATATTGGATTTGCTTTATATGGTACACCAGCAGAAAGTTTATGTTATAAGTTTGCAAGAATTGATAAAGAGAGATTTGGAACGATTAAAGATATAACAGATAAAGGATATTATACCAATTCTTATCATGTGGATGTCAGAGAAAAAATTGATGCTTTTGAAAAATTATCTTTTGAAAGTGAGTTTCAAGAGATATCATCAGGAGGTTCTATTTCCTATATCGAAATTCCAAATATGAACAAAAATCTAGAAGCGTTAGAAACAGTTGTAAAATTTATTTATGACAATATTCAATATGCAGAATTTAATACAGAATCTGTCGTTAAATTTATTTATGATAACATTCAATATGCTGAATTTAACACCAAATCAGACTTCTGCCACGAATGTGGATTTGACGGAGAAATTATCATCAACAAAGAAAATGAGTGGCAATGTCCAAATTGTGGCAATAAAGACCATGCTAAAATGACAGTAGTTAGAAGAACTTGTGGATATTTGGGAGAAAACTTTTGGAATGTTGGAAAGACAAAAGAAATTAAACAAAGAGTGATGCATTTGTAAAAGAGAAAGGACTTTTTAGGTAGTTTTTGTATATTGACTAAAGTTTTAATAAATGTTATAATATAAACTATCAACGCTTGTGTCAGCGTATCCAAATAGACACATATAGAAAGGATTCGTATGGGGTTTTCATATGGATATGGCGGAATACCAGTTGCAAATGGCAGAGATCGGTTACTAGAAGATTTGCTTAGAGCAGAAAGAGACCTTCGAAATTATAATGAATGTCTCAAGCAGCCAATCGGATCTTCCGCATGGGAGTTTGCAGCACATACTTCTAAAAAACAGTATGAAAATGCTGTTAGAAGTGCCAAAAAAGCCCTGGAAGAGTATGACTTGCTACATTTTAATTAAAATGTAGTGAGTCAAAAAACAGGTAAGGGAATGATTAAAAAATTCTCTTGCCTGTTTTTTGCTATTTAATTGGAAAATTTTAAGAGTAATTGTTCTCTACACTTATTTTCAAAAGTATCGTCTAAAGGTTGTAAGGTAATATCTTCATTATATTTTCTATCAAGACAATATTTTATAATGTAATCTGTAAGTTCTGGATTCTTAACAAGTAAGGGACCGTGTAAATAAGTAGCAATTACATTATCCATAAAAAAACCTTCTTGCGTATCATCAAATTTATTACCATTACCAAATAACACTGTTCCCAAAGGAGTAGTAACATGATAGGTTTGACCACCATGGTTTTCGAAACCAATAATTTTAGTTTTTTTGTTATTTAATTTTGATTCAATAACAATATTACCAATACATCTTTTTTTTCTATCAGGAAAGGCTTCTGTATAATAATCAAAAATTTCTAATCCAGGAATCATATTTCCCTCAACATCTTTATAATATTTACCAAATAATTGATAAGCCCCACAAATTAATAAGAAAAATACGCCATCATGAATAGCTTCTTTAATTGAAGTTTTATACTGGATTAAATCTTGGGCTAAAATAGATTGTTCTTGGTCAGCACCACCACCAGCAAAGACTAAATCGTAATTCTTAAAATCAGGAGGTGTATCACCAATTGAATATGGCTCAATTATGGCATGGAAACCACGTTGTTCTAATCGATAACGTAAAACTTGAATATTTCCAAAATCACCATATAATTCAAGTATGTCTGGGTAAAGGTATAATATTTTTAATTCTTTCATAAATTCCTCCTTTTTATTTTTTATTGCTTCAATATTTCATTCCTTGTTGGTTGTAAAGAAGTATAATTGGCAATCACATATTTTTTGGCAGTAGTTTGATAAAAGCTTTTAACGGCTTCATGCAAATCCAAATAAGGTTCAATTTTATCAATAGGAAATCCAGCAGTTTTAATGCGAATAGCAATATCATAAGCACGGGTACCTGATGTAATAATTCTAGATACATGATTTAAAGTATCAAAGTTGATGTCCCAAATCCAAGATACATCATGACCATCTGCTAGGTTATCATTCAAAACGAATAGTAATTCTTTTTCTTCCTCATCTTCATTTAAAATTCTTAAGGTAACATTAGCACCAGTTGGATTTTTAGCTAAGTTTAGGATGGTTGGAATATTTTTTATGGTAAGTTCTTCTAATCTGCCATTATTAAGGACGAAATTGGATAAGGCTTTTTTTATTATTTTTGTATCAATATGATATAAGCTAGCACAAGCAATAACAGCTATAAAATTGTAGATATGGTAGATACTATTAAACTTTATCTGATAAGTAAGGTCATTTACTATAAAGGTTCTACTTTTTAAGTCCACATTACTTGCTAATTGATAAATTTTATTATCTCCATAATTACAATTTGGACATTTGAATTTTCCAATGTGAGAATATTGATAATATTCATATTCAATACGGGTGTTGCAAAATGGACAAAATTTTCCTTCACCAGCTTCTTTTATCTCTTGGGTAGCATAGGCATATTTTTCCACACTAATATAATATACAGTATGATTTTCTGGGTTAGCTTGTCCAAGTCTTGCCACATTCGGATCATCATTGTTTAAAATTAAATTTCCTGTGTAAGTTTTTAGAAATTCATTAATTTTTAAAATTAGGGATTCTACTTCACCATTTCTATCTAACTGGTCACGGAAAAAGTTAAGAATTACTAGGGTATCTAACTTTAAATCTTTAAAAATAACTGGAATATAGCCTTCATCTACTTCAAAAACCAAATAATCAGCTTTTATTTTACCAGTTAAAGTGCAATTTTTTAAAAGAGTTGATAAAATACCTGTCTCCATATTATTTCCTTCTGTATTACTGATTATTTTTTTACCAGCAGTTTTTAAAACATATCCAATTGCATTGTTTGTCATGGTTTTTCCATTCGTTGCTGTTATGGCTATGATAGGACAAGTAATTTTGAAATACCTAAATATGTTAGGATTCCAATCATAAGCTATCTTACCTAAAAAGTTACCTCCATTTTTGCCTGCGATTTTTAGTCCTAAATATAGTATTTTCATAACCAATAGTATAAAAAAATTCTTCATATTTTGTTCTCCTTATAATTTTGTATTATTATATCACAAGAAAACAAGATAGACAAGAAAGTATAATATTTGATTTTTCTCTTGTAATTGGAAGGAAGATATAGTAAAATCTACATAGAGGCAAAGTTTTGAAAATCAGTTACATAGGAGAAAATAATGAAATACATTAATACGAATAAATTAGAACAAATAAAATTAAGTAAAGATAATTATTATGTTATACTTGATTTTGATAAAACAATAACCAGTAAAAAAAGTTTAGATTCGTGGATGGCAGTAGTAGATTTTGAACAATATGGAGAAAAATGTAAAACAGAAATAGAACAATTAAATGCTAAATATGCACCAATAGAGTTGAACTACGAGATAGATTATGAAACCAAAAAGCAATATATAGAAGAATGGTATCAAAAAAGTATGAATCTTTTATATCGATATCAACTAACGAATTCAAATTTGTACCAATCAATTAAAAAAGGAAGATTAGAATTTAGAGAAGGGGCAAAAGAATTTTTAGCGCATTTATATGAAAAAAACATACCAGTTATTATTTTATCAGCAGGAATTGGAAATGCCATTGAAACGTTTTTTAAATTGAATCATTGCAATTACGATAACATTTGTATGATAAGTAATTTTATTGAATTTAAAGAAGATAAAATGCAAAAATTTACAAAGCAAATGATTCATTCTATGAATAAAACGATAGAAAACTTTTTATCTACAAAATGGCAAAACAAAATAAAAGAAAAAAAGTATGCTATTTTATGTGGTGATATCATTGAAGACATTCAAATGATAAGAAAGGAAGACTTAAAAAAAACGATAACGATTGGATTTTTAAATAATAAAATAGAAGAAAATCTGAGAATTTATCAACAACAGTATGATGTTGTACTTACTAATGAAGAAGCTTGTTTTCAAGAAG
>CAPBNZ010000003.1:15627-33997 GCA_948585895.1 uncultured Clostridia bacterium
TAGAAAAAATAATAAGAAAGGAAGAGATTTAGAATGAAAAAATTTGGAAATGTATTGTGGGGAGTTGTATTAATTGCTATAGGAATTATCTTTGGACTAAATGCATTAGGAATAACAAGTATTAATATTTTTTTTCAAGGATGGTGGACATTATTTATTATTATTCCTAGTTTTATTGAGTTATTCAGAGGAGATAGTAAAATGTGGAGCTTGATATGGCTAGTAGTTGGTATTGCTTTACTATTGTGTGCACAAGATATATTGTCTTTTCATTTAGTTGGAAAATTAATATTCCCATTTATTTTAGTAATGATAGGAATTAGTATCATTTTTAAAGATACTTTAAATAAGAAAGTGTCAGAAAAAATAAAAAGTTTAAACAAAAATAAAGGTGAATTAGAAGAGTATTGTGCAACTTTTGGAGAACAAAAAAGTGATTTATCTGGTCAAGAATTTAAGGGAGCAAACTTAGATGCGATATTTGGAAGTGTTGAGTTAGATGTATCAAAGGCAATACTAAAAAAAGATCAGGTAATTAATGCAAACGCTATATTTGGAGGAATTGAAATTAAAGTTCCAGTAGGGGTTAACATTAAAGTTAAAGCAACACCAATCTTTGGGGGTGTAACTAATAAAATAAAAACAGATTTTAATGAAAGTTTACCAACTTTATACATTAATGGAACAGCCTTGTTTGGAGGTGTGGAAATAAAATGACATCCTTTCAAAAAATAATAAAATATGGCGCTATTGCTTTTGCTATCTATTTATGTTTTACCATTATTAGTATCCTTGTATTTGGTATTACTATGATTTTTGGCATTTCAACAGGATTAGAAATGTTTGAGCATCAACAAGATAACGAATCAATGATAACAAAGTGGGAACAAGAATATACAGATATCAATGACTTAGATGTTGATTTGCATATAAGTAAATTAGAGATAAAAAAAGGAGAAACATTAAAGGTACAAGTTTCCAATGTTTCTGATGAATTTAAATGTACAGTGCAAGGAAATAAGTTAAAAATACAAGACAAAAAAGTGCTTAAAAATATGTTTGATTGGATGGATTACAAACCAGAAGTGGTTATCTATATTCCAGAAGATAAGCAATTCGATGAAGTTACTTTGAAAAATGGTATAAATGAAACTTATATAGAATCAATAAAAACCAATAGAATGACATTGGAAATGGGTGTTGGAAAATGTCAAGTAGATTTTCTTTCAGCTAAATATGCAAAAATAGAAGCAGGAGCAGGAGAGGCTACTATTAATAAAGCCAATTTCGAAGAATTAAAACTAGATGGAGGAGTTGGTAAATTTGCCTTAACAAGTAAAATTAGTCAAAAGGCAGATATTAGTTCTGGTGTTGGAAAGATGGAATTGAATTTGATTGGTTTATTATCAGATTATAAAATAAAGGCAGAAACTGGTTTAGGAAATTTTGTAGTGAATAATCAGAAAGTTAGTGATAATCAGATATTAGGAAGCGGAGATGTAATTATTAAAGTGGATGCTGGAGTAGGAGAGACAATCGTTAGTTTTCAAGAGAAGTTGTAAGTAAATAGTAAAGGAAGAGGAAGAAAATGAAGAAAATTGCAATTTTTGGTTCAACAGGTTCTATTGGAGATAGCACTTTGAGTGTAATTAGAGAAAATCCTAGCTTATTTAGAGCTGTCACATTAGTAGCTGGAAAAAACATTTCAAAATTAAGTAAGCAAATTGAAGAATTTAAACCCCAAAATATTTATATTAGAGAAGAAGTAAATGCTAATAGATTAAAAGAGTTATACCCTCAATTAAATGTATATTATGGCGAAGAAGGTATGGAGGAAATATCAAAGTTAACAGATTTTGATATAGCAGTATCTGCTCTAGTTGGTATTGCAGGTTTAAAACCAACTTATAATATGATTAAAAATGGAAAGACAGTAGCATTAGCAAACAAGGAAGTATTAGTAGCTGGTGGAAAGTTAATTATGGACACAGCCAAAGAAAATCATGCAACTTTATTAACAGTAGATAGCGAACATAGTGCTATTATGCAATGTTTACAAGGTGAAAAACAAAATAAAATTGATAAAATCTTATTAACTGCTTCTGGTGGACCATTTTTTAATCAAGAGATAACAGATGATATAACAGTAGAACAAGCATTAAATCATCCAACTTGGAAAATGGGACCAAAGGTAACTATCGATTCTTCTACCATGATGAATAAAGGGTTTGAAGTAATTGAAGCAAAGTGGTTATTTCATGTTGAACCAAGTCAAATAGAAGTAGTGGTACATAAAAAAAGTATTGTACATTCTATGGTACAATTTCAAGATGGAACCATTATGGCAAATTTAGGACCAAAATCAATGCAAATTCCAATTGCTTATGCTTTGAATTATCCAAATCGATTAGTTAACCATATCGAAAAAATTAATTTATTTGAAATTGCAGAATTATCTTTTGAAAAGCCAAATTTAGAAAAATTTCAATGTTTGAAATTAGCTTTCGAAGCAATTGAAAAAGGGCATAGTTATCAAGTAGTCTTAAATGCTGCTAATGAAGTTTTAGTTGATGCTTTTCTAAATAAGAAGATAACTTATACGCAAATTTCAAAAGGTATTAAAAAAATGCTAGATATTCATCAACCAATAGAGTTAAATACCATAGAGGAAATTTTAGCTTTGGATAAAGAAATAAAAGATGAGACCAAGAGAATGATTAAATAACAAAATAGAAGAAGACTCTTTAAATTAGGAAGGGTCTTCTATTAAATCTTTCCAATATTTTTTAGGCATACATTGCATTTGGCATCTAAGATTTTTTCTTTCTGAAATAGCAATTGTCTTAAAAAATAATTTCCATAACTCTTGGTATTTTTGTTCTTCTTCTGAAAGATTAGGAATTTTTATATTGGTTGCATCTATAATTTGATATTCTTTTCCATTGTACAATAAGCAGATATCTCTTGTTTTATCATGAATCATAAAGTTTTGAGAAGGAAATCTGTGAATAAAATGATGTCCTAAAGGTTCTATAATATTATTATTAGGATGAATGGAAGCGTAAAATAGATTTTTTCCTACTTCCTGGAAACGAAGTAACCCTTTTAGTCTGTGACATTCACCAAATGTTCTTTTTTTCATATTCATTACTTTTAATACATATGTAATAGTAAGTCTATTATTGATTTTCGGTCCAATATCAAATCCGTTACATATATATTTTAGTAAATCCATTTCTTTTTCTGGTTCGTTAGAAAGAAAGCCATAGTAGGTATTATAAAGAGCAGACAAACCAATATTTTTTTCGATTCCTGTAAACACTCTTCTAGATTTTTGAAAATCTGTTTGTATGGTAATAGGAGTATCTAAAAAGTTAGGCAAATAATTGACTTTAGAAAATATGTTTTGTGGTAAGGTTTTACTTGTATAACTGTTAAATATTATGGTTAAAAATCCATCCCATGTACCATCATATAAATAGATTTTGTTTATAAGCTTCCAGTTAGGCATTTTATTTTATCCTCCTTAGTTGGTGATAATGTGTCAAAAATAGAAAGTTGTTGAAATTTAGGTTGTAATTGTGTATTTCTTTCTTGGTAAATTAAATTGGTTTCAATAAAGTTTGGATTAAATTTGTAAACTTTGTCAAAATATTTTCCTTTACAGGTAATAAAATATTTTGCACGTTTTAATACAACACCAAGTTGTTTCAAAGAAGAAAAGTCTAGCAGAAATTCACGTCTGGCTCGAACTATTTTTTTAGCAGAAATAACACCAATTCCAGGGATTCTAAGTAGTGTTGAATAGTCTGCTGTGTTGATTTCAATTGGGAATTTATCGATATTTCGTAAAGCCCAATCACATTTGGGGTCTAAGATATGATTGAAGTTGGGATGAGATTTGCTAAGTAATTCATCTGCTTTAAAGCCATAGTAACGAAGTAACCAATCGGCTTGGTATAGTCTATTTTCACGAAGTAATGGTGGTGTTTCTAGGGTTGGTAAATTTTTATCCTGATTTACACTAATATAAGCAGAATAATAAACCCTTTTTAGATTTAATTTTTGATAGAGTGCTTCTGAGAGTTTTAAAATTTTTAAGTCACTCTCTGGTGTGGCACCAACAATTAGCTGAGTAGTTTGCCCCGCAGGAACAAAACTAGGTTTCAATTTGCTTTTTTCCATTTTATTTTGTTGAATCCCATTTGAGATATAAGACATTGGTTCTAAGATTCCTGCTTTTTGTTTTTGAGGTGCTAGTAGTTTTAAACTAGTATGAGAAGGAAGTTCGATGTTGATGCTGAGTCTATCTACTAATCGTCCTAATTTATCAATGAGTTCTTTGCTACATCCGAGGAATTGTTTTACAGTGAATATAGCCATTAAAGTTAGATTCATTTCTCAAAATAGTTACGGTTTGTATTAACATTTCCATTGTATAATCAGGAGACTTAATCACAGCAGAACTTAAAAAAAGTCCTTCTATATAATTTCTTTTATAAAAATTAATGGTTAAATCAGCTACTTCTTGTGGGGTGAAGGTAGCTCGTTTTACAGAATTGGTACAACGATTGATACAATATTTGCAATCATACATACAAGAGTTACTAAACAATATTTTTAATAAAGAGATACATCGTCCATCAGCTCCCCAAGTATGGCAAATACCAGAAGCGTTTCCATTGCCAATTCCATCTTTTTTATTTTTTCGTTTGCTTCCACTAGAACTACAAGAAGCATCATATTTTGCAGAATCTGCTAATATTTTTAATTTATTCAGAGTATCCATATTTAATCCTTTTTTAATTATCCAAACATTTGTACTTATTATAACACAAAAAAATAAAAAGTCAAACATTTATTTGACTTTTTTAAAATTCCACCAACATTTTTTCTTAATAAAGCTAGAAAAATCAAAAGGATTCCCTTTTTTAAATTGGGATTTGTCAATTAAAAATGCATGCTTTTTATCAAGATATAGATAAAAGAAATTAGAAGTTTCGAATATATGATAAAGTTTATAATATTTTACTTTAGATATTTCTTTTGTATCTTCCACAGTAAAAAATTTATCATAAAATTTAAAAGTAAAAGTCATTTCCTTTTTGATTTTATCACTTTCATATTCTTTAGAGACCTCAAAAAGAGGATGAAACAATCGCCAAAGAATAAAAAAAGTTAGACCAAGACAGGAAAGAATAGCAATATGATAATAATGATAGTTAACTTGTAAGATTAGTAAAAATAGAATCAAGGCAACAACAATAACAGTATAAGATACATTCATTAATTTGTATTTGCTTATATGAAAAGTAAGGAATGTATGATATACCATTTTATTATATCTAGTTGTATTTTTAAATAATAACTTCAATTTTATCACCAAGTGAATTATAACATATATCCATAGAAATAAAAAAGAAAATAGAATCTTTTTTATAAAAAATGCAACGAAATGAGAAAAAGTGGTAATATAAAGATAGAAGATATCTTAAAAGGGGTTTAAATCTAAATTGGAAAAAATAAATGATAAAATATATAATTTTATAAAAAATAATGAATTAGAAATAGAAAAAATAATGAAAAAATACAATCAGTATATTACTACGATTCTAAATCGTTCTTCTATTGTAGTCTTAAAAGAAGATCAAGAAGAAATCATATTAGATGTCTATCTTACCTTATGGAACAATAAGGAAAAACTAGATATCAATAAAAGCATGACAGCTTACATAGCAGGAATAACTAAGAATTTAATTTTAAAGAAAATGAAAAAGCAAAAAACGTTAGAAACGATAGAAAAATATGAACAACAGTTAGTGAGCATACAAAATATAGAATTAGATTATGTAGAGAGTCAAAAAAACAAATTAATTTTAGATGAATTAGAAAAGATGAAAAAAGAAAATAAAGAAATTTTTCTAGCGTATTATTTTGAAGGAAAAAAAATAAAAGAAATAGCAATTATGTTTAAAATTTCAGAAAGTAAAGTAAAATCAAAATTATTTCGAACAAGAAATAAATTAAGAAAAATACTAAAAGAGGGAGGGTATGGAGTAAATGGATAACAATGAATTATTAGAAAAATTTAAAATGAATGTAGCAGTCAATCAATTTAAAAAAGAATATGCCAATGAACATACCCAGAAAGAAGAAATAAAAGGGAGGATAGATACCATGAAAAGAAAATTAATAGCAGGATTATGTGGAGGAGTGATATTACTATCAGGAGCCACATTAGCAGCCAGTTATCATAAAATTGTAGATACATTTTTTTTAGGAAAGGGGCTTGATACAGCAGCACAAAATGGATACATTGCAAATCCAGATATGGATTACATTGGTTCGAATACAACAGCAACAGATGAAATAACAGGTACTATTTTGGATGATATTAAGGTAAATGCTAAAATAGAAGACTTTTTAATGGATGATTTGAATATTAGTGTTCACTTTACATTTGAAATAGATACTAAAGTCAATCAGACATTTGACTTAGATACTTTAGATGATATAGAATTAAAAGATTTAATCGTAACTGATGAAGAAAATAAAATCTTATATTGTATGGATGAGAAAATGTTAGAAAAATATTGTAAAGAAAACAATCTGAATGAAACGTATTTGGAATTTAGTGACAAGTATTATAATTGTGGGTTAAATACAGTAATGCAAAGACATGATAAAGAACATGGCATAATAAACTTTACCTATAATATGTACACAGGGGGTAATGCAAGCTTTCCTAAAAGTAAAAAATTGAACTTTAAATTTACTCAAATACAATTGAAAAGGGAGGATTGGTTACAAAATGAAAATAGTATAGTCAATTTGAAAGGAAATTGGAATATCAATTTAGAAGTACCAGAAAAAATGTATAATAGGAAATCCGTAGCTTATAAAGTGGTGAATTGTGAAAATTCAGATTTTCAAATAACCAATGCAACACTTACTGATACAGGATTTGAATTTGGAATGATTATAGCTAATATAGAAGAGCCAGAACAACCACAAATATTAAAAGATTTATGGAAAGAATATAGAGAGGGAAAAATTAACATAGATGAATATAACAGAAAGATTAATACGGAAAAACAATTAATTGATGCAAGTTATGAGTATTTTAAAAGCAGAACACCAGTAACCATTACTGATTTGGAAAGTGAGATAGGACATGAAAAGATTGAAAAGGTAACTTATGTAGAAAATGAAAAAGGGCAAAAGTTTAAATCAACAATGAGTCCAAGTAGAAGAGCAGATGGCAATTTTATAGATGGTAATAAATTTAGTTTTTATGAAACATTTGAATTAACTACTGATACAGCAACAGATAAATTGAAAGTAAGAGTATTGTTTCAAGATAAGCCATATGTAGTAGAGCTAGAAAAAGCATATAATTAATTCTCTATTTACACAATTTTATGTTGACACATTAGAAGATTAGATTGAAGACTAATCTTCTATTATATTTTAGGAAAGTTCTCTGAATTTTTACAATATAAAGCATTTCACATAAAATTGCTTTGTGTTATTTTCATAAATCAATAAAGAGATAGTATGTAAGTAATCTAAATGGACAAGAAATTTTAATCCTACCACTTTTGTTTTTATAAACTGTAACCTTTTTTTAAAAATTGGCATTATAAGAGTAAGATATCTAAAAAAGAAAAAGGAGATTTAGATCTAAATTGAAAGAACACAAAATATTAAAGGATTATATAGAAGAAAATGAATTAAAGATAGAACAAATAATCTATGATTATAGTGCATATGTGTATACAATTATAAAAAATATATCAAATCAAGAATTGAAACAAGAAGATATAGAAGAA
Organism: uncultured Clostridia bacterium; assembly: GCA_948585895.1. Lineage (GTDB taxonomy): Bacteria > Bacillota > Clostridia > TANB77 > CAG-508 > CAG-269. Next base: position 23,460 of record CAPBNZ010000003.1, read on the forward strand.
ATAATGGCAGATACTTTTTTTGTTCTATGGAAGAATGCACATAAAATGGACAAAAATGATAAAGTAAGTTCCTATTTAGCAGGAGTTGTAAACAATTTAAGTAAAAACAAAAAAAGGAAAATAAGAGCTAACTGTAATATTGATGATTATGAAAATATTTTACAAGGACAAAATCAAATAGACGAAATTTGTGAAGGTCATAATAAAATGAAGATAATGGAAAAAGCATTAGAAAATATGAGTAAAGAAGACAATGAAATTTTTGAATTATTTTATTATGCAGGGAAAAAAGGAAGAGAAATTGCAGAAAAATTAAATATTACAGAATTTAAAGTAAAAACAAGACTCTATAGAATTAGAAAGAAAATTAAACAAAGTTTAGAAAAGGAGGGATATAGGTATGAATCATGAAGAATTAAATAAAAAAATATTAAAAAAGGTAACAAGGAAAATAGCTATATCCAACTTGGAAAAGGAGGAAACAAGAATGTTCAAAAATAAAATAGGAAAAATGGTAGCAACATTTGCAATAGTAAGCGGATTAACAGTAAGTGTTGTGTTTGCGGGAACAATGGTATATGAAAGAGTTTTTAAAGAACCAAAAAAATATGAATCTTATGAAGAATTAATACAAGATATTAGAGAAAGTCAAGGCTCACAAGAAGTGACAAAAGAAGATGAGGAAAAAGCAGTTAATATGGAAGAAGCTATGATTGAGGCAAATAAATTTTTAAATAAACTTGGCATGACAAATCAAGAATTTGTTACCAAAGAATTAAAGAAAAACTATATAATGGGAGCAGAATTAGTATATTATTTTACAACAGATACAAATTTAAATAAAGGTATTCATGTAGGAATTAATGCAGAAAATGGTAAATGCATATCTTTTGAAGATAATAATTTGGCACATAGTGGTCTAAAACCAGATAATATAAGTAAAGAAGAAGTCATTCAAAAAGCAAATGAAATATACCATTTATTTGGGTTAAAGGAAAAAGAATATAAAATAAATGAAATTATGGAACCACCCTATTTTTTCCCAGATGGTGAATCAGATAGTCCAGAATGGATTGTAACATATTATAAAGTTTATGGAGAGGCTTTAAATCAATTTGAGAGAGTTCAAGTTATGTTTACAGTAATAAATGGAGAACTAAAAGTGTATAGTGCTTTTATAGCAAATGAAAAGGTAGAATATAAAGATAACCCAGTTGAAATCACAAAACAGGAAGCAGAAAAAATTGCATTAGAAGAAGATAAAAAACTAACAGATAATGAAGTGGATTGGATTATAACAAAACAGCAAATTAGACAAGTTAATTCATGGATTTATTTATTAGAAAAAAATGGAGGAAAATATCCTGAATTAAAAGAGGAAAAACAAGCAGATGGTACCACTGTACGATACCATGAATATGAAATGGTACAAAAGATAGCTAGAAAAGTTTGGACTGTTAATATTCACTATAAACAGGGAAAACCAGACGAAAACAATGAAAAGAAATATAATGCAAAGTCGATTTTTGTGGATGTAACAACAGGAGAGGTAATAGGAGGTAGTGATGAAGCTTATTGGGATTAAGTTAATTTTTTATGAGAGTTTCGATTTTTTCTTATTATAAACAGTTGCAATTTTATGTGAAATATTATAAAATATTATAGATACCCTGTTGTTTATAGTTTGCTTTAGTAAACTTTTAGAAAAACCAGCTTTTTGAAAAATATCTTTAGGAGGTTACCATGTATATGTCTTTACGATTACTAGCTGTTATTTTACGGTTAGTAGCAGTTATTTTTACCATTCTTTATATAGGAAAAATTGTAACTAATATAGTTAAGGAAAAGAATTTCTATTCCTCAGAAAATTGCCATCCACAAATATTAAAAAAACATATTATTATGGCATCAGTGACGTCAATTCTTTTCTTTTTTCTAATAATTTTTGATATTATATTGCAAGAAAGCACAATAAGTGATGGTTTGTGCTTTTTAACACTTATAGCACATATAATACAGTTTTATATAATACAGAATGCCAAAAAATAGAAAAATACAGAAATACATAGGATAAAATGACACAGGGAAAACAAGAAGCTAAGTTTTGGAAAAAGATGAACATTGCTGTTCATCTTTTTCTTTTATAAGAATGTAAGAATTCATATAAATTATAAAAAGAAGCTTTTTAATGGAACAAATCACTTGTATGTTTAATATAATTTAAATATAGGAGTGATTTGTTATGGCATATTCAGATAGAGAATTATTAGCAAGAATCATACAATGTGAAGCACGGCGGAGAAGGAGACAATCGGAATGAAAGCAGTTGCCTCAGTAACCATGAATCGAGTAAATAGTTCAGAAGGAGAATATGCTAGAGTTTCACAAGGAGGAAATGTCAGAAATATTATCTTTCAAGAAGGTCAATATGATTGTGCAAGAGAAACCATACGAAGTCAATATAATTCACAAAATATTTATAATATGAATCCAACAGAAATTCATTATTATATTGCAGATTGGGCTTTATCAGGAAATAGACTAAATGAAATAGGGAATTGTTTATGGTATTTTAATCCTTTTAGACCAAGTTGTAGTTCAACTTTTCCAAGTAATGGCTCTGGAACATTTCACACTAGATTGGGAGATCATTGTTTTTATCGACCAACTGCTAAATATTCACAAACATAAAAATATAAGATAAAAGGAGGAAAGTATGGCAAATTCAGAAGAAAGACCAGACAAAAGAGAAAATAGGCAAGTAGAGATTAATCAAAATTCACCAGAAATTTTAACAAATCCTATTTATACACCAGCATTTTTAAGAGAACAAATTGGAAAATTAATGCGAGTAGAATTTTTAATTGGTACCAATAATTTAGTAGATAGAATTGGTATATTACAAGATGTAGGAGCAAGTTATATTTTATTACGTTCTTTTGAAAATGATAGTTTAGTATATTGTGATATTTATTCGATTAAATTTATTACTATTTCAACAACAGGTATATATGGTTCTATGTCCAATAATAGATATCCTTATTACTAATATTTTTGTTTATTCTTGCTGATACATAAGAAAGATGTTATAATGATAAAAATATAGAGTTTTTTGAAATAAATAAAAAATGGGAGTAATTTTTTGTATGAAATATATAAAACATATAAATACTAGAATAGGAAATATTATTATCATAGAGGAAGAAAATAAAATTATTGAAATTCAAATAAACAAAAAAACAAAAGATACAAATAGGGTTCAAAAAGATACACCACTTTTGCAAAAGACAGAAAAACAGTTAAAGGAATATTTTGAAGGAAGAAGAAAAAAATTTAGTGTACCTTTAAATCCTAAAGGTACCAGTTTTATGAAGTCAGTTTGGACAGCCCTAGAAGAAATTCCATATGGGGAAGTAAAAACTTATAAACAAATTGCTGAAAAGATAGGAAATCCAAAAGCATCAAGAGCACTAGGAATGGCCAACCATAAAAATCCAATCCCTATTATCATTCCCTGTCATCGAGTTATTGGGAGTAATGGGAAATTGGTAGGATATGCTTTAGGGATGCCAATAAAGAAATTTTTATTAGATTGGGAGAAGGAAAATGTATGATGTTATCATAATAGGTGCAGGACCAGCAGGAGTATCAGCTAGTTTATATACAAGTAGAGCAAATTTGAAAACACTAATTTTCTATGAAGAAAAATCAGCTTTAGAAAAAACAAATCGTATTGAGAATTATTATGGATTTAAAAGTGGGATTGGTGGGAAGCAACTGTATGAAGTTGGAATCGAGCAGGCTAAAAATATAGGAGTAGAAATTAAAAAAGAAGAAGTGACTAATATCATATTTCAGGAAAAGGGCTTTAAGGTAGTAACGGCTAAAGGGGAATATATTGCTAGTGTGGTAATTTTAGCTACTGGTAATAAGAAAAATAGACCTAAAATAAAGAGGATAGAAGATTTTGAAGGAAGGGGTGTTAGTTATTGTGCAGTATGTGATGGATTTTTCTATCGAAATAAAAGCATATCTGTTATTGGAAGCGGTAATTATGCTATCTCAGAAGTAAATGAATTAATTAATATAGCCAACACCATAACCATTTTAACAAATGGAGAAAAAGTACCAGAATTTAGAGCCGATAATGTAAGAATTGATGCAAAAGAAATAGAGGCAATCCATGGAGAGGAAAAAGTAGAAGAAATTGAATTTAAAGATGGAACCAAAGTAAAAACAGATGGAATATTTGTAGCAGAAGGTATGGCGGGAAGTATGGATTTTGCTAAAAAGCTAGGAATTTTTACTCGGAAAAGATAAGATTATAGTAAATGAAAATATGGAAACCAATATAAAAGGAATCTACGCTTGTGGTGATTGCACAGGAGGATTATTACAGATTTCAAAGGCAGTATATGAAGGAACAAAAGCTGGAATGCAAGCGATTCAATACATAAGAAAAATGAGAAATGGATAGAATAAAAATAGGAGGAAATAAAAAATGAGTGTATTAAAAATAACAAATCAAAATTTTGAAGAAGAGGTATTAAAATCAGATAAACCAGTGCTAATTGACTTTTTTGCTAGTTGGTGTGGTCCATGTAGAATGATGGGACCAATTATAGACGAAATAGCAGAAGAAGTAGGAGAAGCTATTAAAGTAGGAAAAATAAATGTGGATGAAAATCAAGAATTAGCAATGAAGTATGGTGTAATGAGTATACCAACAATTATTTTGATAAAAGATGGTAAAGTAGAGAAAACTTTTGTAGGTGTTAGAAATAAAAGCGAAATATTAAGTGCAATTGGGGATGTTTCTGAATGACCATTTTTCCTATACAGCAAAAATATATTCCACAGAAAATTTTTACAGAATTTTTGCGAACGAACAAAGTCAAAAAATTTTAAGCATGCTCCTTTTGTTCTCTTAAAGAGATTTTTAATTCATTCTATCTGGTTAGAAAGTCAAGAAGGAATATAAATCATATTCCTTCTTGACAAAATGATGAATCAACTAACTTTTTCATATCTTTTGGTAACTTGCTTTCAAAAATTAGATTTTCTCTTGTAATAGGATGAATACATATGATTTTATAACTATGTAATGCTTGTCTATCAATTAAAGTAGATTTAGTACCATATAAAGTATCTCCGAAGCAAGGAATGACCAATAGTAGCCATATGTAAACGAATTTGGTGTGTTCTTCCAGTTTCTAATTTGCATTCGATTAGGCTGTAATCTGAAAATTGTTTTATGACTTGATAATGTGTAATAGAAGGTTTTCCAGTATCTTTTTTAATACATCTTTCTATGATGCTACCAGTTTTTCTGGAAATTGGTAAATTGATGGTACCTACTTTATTTTCTAAAATTCCATTTACGATACACTTATATTTTTTCTGAAAGGTTTTATTTGCCATTTGTTTGGCAAAGGAGTCTTGTATATATTCGCATTTAGCAAAAATAACTAGACCAGAAGTATCTAAATCCAAACGATTGATAGGTCTTATTTTTTTAGATAAAGCAATTGAATCAAAATAATATTTAACACCATTAGATAGAGAGTTGGTATGATGTAATCGAGAAGGATGAATTGGAATTCCAGCTGGTTTATTTAATACTAAGAGCCATTCATCTTCATAGATAATCTCTAGTTTCATTGGTGTAGAAACAATATTAGAATTGTTTTCTATTATGTCAAAATTAAGAGTTATCATGTCATTTAAACAAACTGATTGGCGGGTATCACAAAAATCACCATTGAGAAGAATTTTGTTGTTTTTGATTAATTTTGATAAAAGTCTAATAGAAATGTTTAGATTGTTAGTTAAGATATCATTAATACTTTTTTTACTATCTTTTTTTTCTATTTTGTATTCTAGTTTCATTGTTTTTCCCTTTTATAATTTTTTGTTTATTATATTATGTTTGGATGAGAAAAGCAAATGTATGAAAAATATTGCTAATTATGTAAAATTATGATATAATATATACATATTGTACCTTGAAAACTAAAAATGAAAAAGTAACTAACTGTAAAGTTGCAAACAAAGAAAGGAAAAACATTATGGAAAACATGAAAATGGAAGTAATTAACACAACCCCTAACACGATGAAGACTTTTGAAGATTTAACAGAAAAACAGAAAAGCATCGTTATGAAAAAAGCAGAAGAACTTGATTATAGAGATTCTTCTGCGATTATCCAATTTGGTTCAGAAGATGCTACCGAATTAAGTGAATTTTCAAGTAACTTATTCAAGGGATTTAATGTTTCTAGTTTTGTAGAGTTTGATGCAACCATTACCCAATTGATGACAAATTTAAAAAGTGTGGATACAGAAAGTTTATCAAGGAAGAGCCAAGGTAAGTGGGAAAAATTCCCGATAATTGGTCCTATCCTTAAAAGAGAAATCATTGATTCTGTAAATGAAACAATTATTAAACATACAAACATTGAAAAGGTAATTCAAGAAATTATTACAAAATTAGAACAAACAAAGCTGGCAGCAATTAAAGATATGAAACTTTCTTCTGAAATGCGGAAAAAAGCATATACTTATGCAGATGCCCAGGAGCTTAATTTTTTAGCAATTGAGAAGTCAAAGGAAGTAGCAGAAGGAGAAAAGAAACAAATAGAAGAAAATTATAATCCAAATAATTTAAGAGATGTTAATGAATTAGCAGATATTAATAATTCTATTACTTCTCTTGAAAGAAAAGCTGTAGCCATTCAAACTTATAGGCTAATGAGTCTGCAAAGTTTACCCAAATTAACATACATTCATAATGCTTCTCAGGCAATTGTAACGAAAATTGAGGATATCATTATTAATGTTATTCCACAGTGGAAACAGCAATTTGCATTAACTATTTTTGCATTTCATATTAAGAATTCGGCATATGTATTAGAGAATGTACGGATTGCCACCGAAGAAATATATAAGCAAAATGGATTGCTGTTGCAGGATGCCATGATGGATACAGCTAAGGAAATTGAAGCATTACCAGTGAGTATAGAAGCGTTAAAGCAAGTAAATAACCAGATGATTTCTCTTTGCGATGAACTAAATAAAATTGAACAGGAAGCTAGAGAAGCACGCAAGAGTGCGATTCCAGAAATTCAACAGCTTCAACAAGCTATTTTAGATGTTGAAGCAAAAAATAAGGAGGTATAGAATGGCAATAGAAATTCCAGAAAAACCTAAATGGATAAACCTTCGGGACAAATTAAAATGTGATGATTGTAAAATCAGAACATGTTGTCATCAAAAATATTATACTAACCCAAGTACATTGTTAGATTGCAGCAAAAAAACAGGGTTTCTTAAAATTTTTGAATGTGGGATTTCAGCAATTCCTATTTTCTTTATTTTTAGAATAGTGTTTTATGCAATAGCACAACAGTTTTTTCTAGCTCTTTTCTTATCGTTAACAATTTTATTTGTTTATGATATAATTTTTCTATTAATAGAAAAATTATTAACTCATTTTTTTGAATTGTTAGAGAAAAACAGGAAAAGACAGTTTGAAAAACAGATTGAAGTTATAAATGGGTTAGAAAGCAAAAAGAAAGAAGAAGAAATTCAAAAAAAGGAAAAGGCGAAATTACGTTTTCAAGAGGTTGAGAATGCACAAAAAATTTGTGATGAGTTTAAAAATCTCAAAGATACAGCACCAATTGAAACAAAGTTTTCCAAATCATATTTAGAATTGCTTCATGCATTGCAAGAAATTTGTGATGATTTAGTTCCAGAGCATTTTGCTAACCCATCTATGAAAAATCTTTTCAGAGTATATCTGCCAGAATTATTGGAAGTTTGTAAAGATTTTTCATTACAGTACAAGGAGAAGGTTCTATCACCAAAAGAAACCGATTTGTTTAAAAAACTGTTAAAAACAACAAAAGATAGGTTAGTAAAAGTAAAACAAGATATGTGGCAACAAGAAATCACGACTTTATATGTTAATATGTCGGCATTAGAAGAAGCTCTTTCAACAAATAACGAAAATAAGGAGGCTAAAAAATGAATGCAAGCAGACGGATAAAAATATGGGCAATGGTTTTTGTTATTAGCATTCTTTTTACAGTAAAGGAATATAATGATAACAAACCCAAACCAGAAAAGCAACCAATAACTGCTTATGTATCAGCAGAGTTTAGTGTTGAAAATGCTGATATTGAGGATAATTTTAATCATTCAGATTTGGGAGAAACTTATTCTTTGAAAGTTTCTAATACAGCTAGTGAGAAAAATCACTTCAGAATTACAACCAATGTTGATGATATTTCGTCAGTTAATTATGAAGTGATTGGAGAATCCCCACTAATCGTAATTATGAAACAGGATAAAGAAAACATCAAGCAGTTTACTAAAAGCGGCTTATTAATGTGTCCAGATGGAATTGAAATGGACAAAAATGACAAAGTGGAAATTAATTTCCAAAAGTTAATGGATGCCGTTATTAATAAGAAGAATTGGAGTGAATTTGGAGGAGAAAATAAAGAAATAAAAGTTTTCTATCCAGAATTAACTACAATAGAGGGGGAACGATTTAAAGAATTTCTTTTTATAACAGCAAATGGTGGACTATATCCAACGAAAAAAGAAGAGATAGAAAGTTGCCAGAAGTATATAGATAAATTCCTTGCACAGTCAAATGTTCATGGCGTAAATGTTATGAATCGTTTAACAGGTGTAAATGATATTGGTACAGATATCTATATAACATTTGAAAATAATGTTTTACAATTAGATACAGAGAATGATTATGAAGAAATTATCTATGTAACGTATCCAACAGAAACCGTTGTAAAACAAGTATTTTTTGAAAGTGTTACTGAAATAGGAGAACAAGTAATGGAAATATTAGATGAATCAAATGGATTTTTGGGAATTCATTCTAGTATAGAATATCTGATTTGTTCCAAACACAGATATCGATATGGAAATGGAAAAGTTTCTGAAAATGGGATAGGAGGTTATGTGAATTTTAAAGATTCCTATAATAGTATAGAGATTCCATGATATTCTTTTAAAATGTAAAAATATGCAGTAGTTATTACGTTTTTAGCGTCCTTGATTGTTTATAAATCGAGGACGTTTTTTTATATAAGTTTGGATATAACAAATACATTCTACAGAAAATTCTATATGAAATGTTGATTTTATGGAAAAGAATCGATATAATAAATTAGAAAGGAAAAAAGGAAAATGAGAATTCGATACAAAAAGTGGGCAAGACCAGAATTAGAAGCAAGTAAATTTTATGTAGAGGAACCTGAAAAAATAAAGGGTAAGTGGAAAGATAAATTTGAAAAAAAAGAACATCCATTACATCTGGAATTAGGATGTGGAAAAGGTCAATTTATGGCACAATTGGCGGTAGAAAATGAAGACGTTAATTACATTGCCATTGATTTAGTAGATGCTATGTTAGGACTAGCTAAAAGAAATATTGAACAAGCTTATCAAGAAGCCCATATGGAACCAAAAAATATTTTGATAACAAGATTTGATATAGAAAGAATTCTTTTAATATTAGACAAGCAAGACGAAGTAGAAAGAATTTACATTAATTTTTGTAATCCATGGCCAAGAGGCAAACATAGAAAAAAAAGATTAACCCATTCTATTCAATTAGAAAAATATAAACAATTTTTAAAAGATAATGGAGAAATTTATTTTAAAACCGATGATGATGAATTATTTCATTCTAGTTTAATTTATTTAGAAGAGAGTGGATTTACAATTCAAAAAAAGACTTATGACTTACAGCAAGAACCAATTTTTGAAAAAAATAGGGAAACAGAACATGAAAAAATGTTTTCAGAGCAAGGAATTAAAATAAAAGCATGTATAGCAAAGTTGAAATAGAAAATAATACATAGATATCCCTAAAATCTCTTTGGAGGTGAAAAGATGAATGTACAAGAGATAGTTGACCACAAAGATGATAAAGCATTTGTATTAAAGGCTGTGAAAGAAAATGGTAAATTATTAGATTTTGTATCAGATAGTTTAAAAGATGACAAAGAAGTTGTAAAAACAGCATTAAAACAAGATAGCGAAGCTTTAGAATTTGCAAGTGATAGATTAAAAAATGATAAGGAAATTATTATGATAGGGGTAAAATATGCACCTTGGACTATTTGTTATGCTTCTGAAAAACTAAGAGCAGACAAAGAAGTGGCATTAGAAAGTTGCAAGAATTATGGACAAGCTTTATATTATGTAGCAGAAGAATTAAGAGATGATGAGGAAGTAGTAAAAGCTGCTATTGAAAACAAAGGAATGATTATTAAATATGCCAGTGACCGATTAAGAGATGATAAAGAAATGGCAATGATTGCCATGAAACAAGATAAACAGGCTTATCATTTTTTATCATGGAGATTAAGGCAAGATAAAGATATTAATAATTTGTTATGAAAAATACTTGTGCTTTATGAAAAATCTTTATATAATAGAATTGAAAAAGTAAAAAAGGAGAAATAAAAATGTCAATAAAACCTTTTAAGAACAAGATATGGCTTT
>CAPBNZ010000003.1:34066-40143 GCA_948585895.1 uncultured Clostridia bacterium
TAAAAGAACAATATGCCAATATAGTGTTAGTAGGAAATAGGGAAGAAATAGAGAAAAAAGCAGAAGAGAACCATTTCAATATTAAAGGTGCTAGAATTATTGACCCAAGTGTTTCTGAAAAGCAAGAAGAATATACTAATTTATTATATGAATTAAGAAAGCATAAAGGGATGACACTAGAAAAAGCAAGGGAATTCGTAAAAGACCCTGTGTATTATGGAATGTTAATGGTAAAACAAGGAGAAGCAGATGGATTAGTTTCAGGAGCGGTGCATTCTACATCTGATACCTTAAGACCAGCTTTGCAGATATTAAAAACAGCTCCTAATACTAAATTAGTTTCTGCTTTTTTTGTCATGGTAGTACCAAATTGTGAATATGGTGAAAACGGAACATTTATTTTTGCAGACAGTGGATTAAATGAGAATCCAGATGCAGAGAGCTTATCAGAAATTGCTTTATCCTCTAGCAAAAGTTTTAGACAATTAGTAGAAAAAGAACCTAAGGTTGCAATGCTTTCTTATTCAACTTATGGAAGTGCTAAATCTGAATTAACACAAAAAGTAATAGAAGCAACCAAATTAGTAAAAGAAAAAGACACAAATATGATAGTAGATGGTGAATTACAACTAGATGCTGCCATTGTACCAGAAGTAGCGAAATTTAAAGCACCAGGAAGTCCATTAAAAGGCGAAGCAAATGTATTAATATTTCCTAATTTAGATACAGGAAATATAGGTTATAAATTAGTTCAAAGACTGGCTAAGGCAGAAGCTTATGGACCACTTTGTCAAGGCATTGCAAAACCAGTAAATGATTTGTCAAGAGGATGCAGCAGTAAAGATGTTGCAGGCGTAGTTGCAATTACAGCAGTGCAAGCTCAGAAATGATTTTGGGGACGGAGGAAAAAATCATTTCTAAATCAAGAAAATAAAAGAATAAATTTATATTATAATTTTGGGGTAGAAAAAGGAAAAATGATTTTTTCCTCCGTCCCCAAAATCATGAAGGGAGACATCTTATGAAAATTTTAGTTTTAAATTCAGGAAGTTCATCACTAAAGTACCAAGTAATTGATATGCAAACAGAAGAAATGTTAGCAAAAGGATATTTTGAGAGAATTGGGCAGCCAAATTCTTTTTTAACCCATAAAGTAAAGGGAGAACAGCACAAATTTGAGCATCCAGCTAAAAACCATGAGCAAGCCATTGCATTTGTTTTAAATCGATTAACAAATGAGCATTATGGGGTAATTGAAAGCTTAGATGAATTAGGTGGAATTGGACATAGAGTGGTACATGGGGGAGAAAAATTTAGTGATGCTGTTATTATAACAAATGAAGTAGTAGAGGAAATTAAAAAATGTTCTGATTTAGCACCATTGCATAATCCTGCTTGTATACTGGGAATAGAAGCTTGTAGAAAAATAGTGCCAAATATGAAAATGGTAGCTGTATTTGACACAGCATTTCATCAAACAATAGCAAAAGAAAAATATATGTATCCTATTCCTTATAAGTATTACAAAAAATATGGGATAAGAAAATATGGATTTCATGGAACGTCTCATCAATATGTATCACATCGAGTGGCTGAAATTTTGGGAAGAAATATTAATGAATTAAAAATAGTAAATTGTCATTTAGGTCAAGGTTGTAGTGTGTGTGCTATTAAGGAAGGAAAATCAGTAGAAACTAGTATGGGATTAACACCACTAGGAGGAATTCCAATGGGAACGAGAAGTGGAGATTTAGATCCATCGATTCTTACTTATTTGATGCAAAAAGAGAAACTATCAGCAGATGATATGAATTTTGTACTAAATAAGGAATCTGGTGTTTACGGAATTTCAGGTGTATCTGTAGATTTTAGAGACATTGAGACAGAAGCTTTATCAGGAGATCAGTATGCTAATTTAGCATTGGATGTATTTCATTATTTAACCGCATCGTATATAGCAAAATGTGCTGTTGCAATGGGTGGAATTGATGTTTTGACTTTTACAGCAGGAGTAGGAGAAAAAGGTCCTATTTCTAGAAAGGCTATTTGTGAACAATTAGAATTTTTAGGGGTTAACATAGACGAGGAGAAAAATAGAATGAGGGGAGAAGAAGCAGAATTATCAACAGCAGACTCAAAAGTGAAAATCTATACAATTCCAACGAATGAGGAATTAATGATTGCAAGAGAAACATTAAAATTAGTTAAATAATCTAAGTAAAAGAAAGGAAAAGAAAAATGAAAATATTAGTATTAAATTGTGGTAGTTCATCATTAAAATACCAATTGATTAATATGGAAACAGAGGAAGTATTAGCTTCTGGAAAATATGAAAGAATAGGAGAAGAAGAAGCTTTTATTACACATAAAGCAAAAGGTCAAAAGAAACAAATAGATAATCCAGCATATAATCATACAGAGGCAATTGAATTTGCGTTAAAACAATTAACAAATCCAGAATATAAAGTAATTGATAGTCTAGATGAAATTAATGCTGTAGGACATCGTCTTGTTCATGGAGGAGAAAAAATTGCAGAATCTGTTAAAATTGATGATACTGTTATAGAGACTCTAAAACAATGCTCTGATTTAGCACCATTACATAATCCAGCTTGTATATTGGGAATTGAAGCATGTAAAAATGTAATGCCAAATAAACCAATGGTAGGAGTGTTTGATACAGCATTCCATCAGTCTATTCCAAAACAAAGATATATTTATCCTATTCCTTATGAATATTATGAAAAGTATGGAATAAGAAAATATGGATTCCATGGAACTTCTCATATGTTTGTTTCACAACGATTAGCAGAAATAGAAAGTAGACCAATGGAAGATATGAAAATAGTAACTTGCCATTTGGGTCAAGGATCTAGTATATGTGCAATTGATGGTGGAAAATCAGTAGATACAAGTATGGGATTAACACCATTGGGAGGAATTCCTATGGTAACAAGAAGTGGAGATTTAGACCCATCTATCCTATTATATATAATGAAAAAAGAAGGATTATCTGCTGAAGAAATGGAAAATATTTTAAATAAACAAGCAGGAGTACAAGCGATTTCTGGATTAGTGCCAGATTTTAGAGAAATTGAAATAGCGGCTAATAAAGGAGAAGAAAGAGCCATAATTGCCTTAGATAGTTTTAAATATGCGATAGCAAGTTATATTGCGAAATATGCTGTGGCTATGAATGGTATAGATTATATTGTATTTACAGGTGGAATTGGAGAAAATCAAATTAACATAAGAAAAGGAATTTGCGAGCAATTGAAATTTATGGGAGTAGAAATAGATGAAGAAGCAAATGAGATAAGAAGTGAAGAAAAATTAGTTTCAAAACAAGAATCTAAAGTCAAAATATATGTTATTCCAACCAATGAGGAATTAATGATTGCAAAAGAAACACAAAGATTAGCAGGAATGGAGTAAGTATGGCAATAACCTAGGAAAGGAAGAAATTTATTATGTCATTTGATTTAGAGGAATTTAATTTTAAGGATGAAATTAGTTTTATGAGTTTAAATTATCAAATGGAAAATCAACAATTGAAGTCAAACACTTCTAGTCTTGGCTTTAATGAAGATGCGATTTATCATTCTATAGAAAAGAAATAATATAGAAAAGAAGAAAAATTTTTACCAGATAACAAACGAAAAGGTGTAATTTATGAAAAAGGTTATAATAGATACATTAAAAGGGTACAAATGGAAAATAATGATAATGCGCTTATCTTAATTGTGATGAATATCTATTTGTTAACATGTCCTGCTAAAATTATTGGGAACATTATCGATGATTTATATAATATAGAAGTAAATAAGCAAGCTATTTTGAACAATACCTATTACCTGTTAGGAATAGGTGTTGTTTACTTACTTGTAAGACTTGGCTGGAAATATTATGAGACTTACATATCAAGAGGATTTGAAAAAGACATCAAAGCAAAATTATTTGAGAGATTTCTGAAATTAAAAGTAAAAGAGATACAAAACATAAAAAATGGTGAGATTATGTCGTATTTTGTGAAAGATACAAATGAGATAAGAAGTGCTGTATATAGAATTTTGTCACATGGTTCAAGAACGATATGTATATTCATCATAACAACTTTTCAGATGGCAAAAGGTGTTAATCCATATTTGACACTTGCCACACTATGTCCGATTATAATAGCTACATTTTTAGTGATAAAAATAAAAAAATATGTGGAAATTAATTTTAAAAAAGCACAAGATAGATTTACTGAAATGTCAGAATATATACAAGAAAGTACTGATAGTATTCGAACCACAAAAGCATACTCTTGTGAAAAAAGTCAATTAAAAGAATTCATTTTGAAAAATAGGAAAGTAAGACAAAGTGACAATGTTGTTGATGTATTTTCTAATTTATTGACAACTTGTGTTGATATTTGTTTTGGGCTTTGTTATGCTATCTCTTTTATTTATGGTTCTCATTTAGTCTTAGAGGGAATGATTACAGTAGGAGAATTGGTAGCTTTTAATAGTTATATTGCTTTATTTGTCAACCCAGTTAATTGGATGCCAACACTGATTTCAAGATTGAAAAGAGCACAAATATCGTATAAAAGATTAGATAAAGTATTTGAACTGGAAAGAGAAAAAATAACAGTGGAAGAAAGAGAAATTCAAGAAAAACTAGAAGGAAATATTGTAATCAAAAATTTGAGTTTTCATTATCCAGAAGTAATTGATAGGGTATTAGAAAATATCAATATAGAAATAAAAAAAGGAGAAACCATAGGAATTATAGGAACTATTGGAAGCGGAAAAACGACCTTAATGAATTTAATGACAAAATTATATAGTGTACCAAAAGGAAAAATTAGTATTGATGGTAAAGATATTAATGAAATTGACACAGAAATATTAAGAGAAAATATTTGTTATATTACACAAGACAATTTTTTATTTTCTTCCACGTTAAAAGATAATATTAGTTTGTTTAAAGAGGATTATCAAGAAGAGGAAATAAAAGAAAGCACCAAAAAAGCCATTATTTATGATGAAATTAGTCAAATGCAAAAAGGAATTAAAACGACAATTGGAGAAAGAGGTGCTGATTTATCAGGAGGTCAAAAGCAAAGAGTTGTTATATCAAGGGCTTTTTTAAAAAATAGTAGCATTGTTATTTTTGATGATACTTTTTCAGCATTAGATAATCGAACTTCTCAAGCATTGTTAGAAAATATTAAAGAGTTAACAAAAGAAAAAACATGTATCATTATTTCTAATAAAATAGCAGATGTAAAACAAAGTGATAAAATTATTGTATTAGATAGTGGTAGGATTGTAGAACAAGGAAATCATAAAGAATTAATAGAAAAAGAAGGCATCTATTATGATTTTTATTGTCAGCAAGCAACTAAATCAGAACCTAGTTTTTTAAGTTAATAGAGAGGGAAAACGAATGAAAAATAAGACCTTACAAAGAATGTATAAAATGTTAAAACCACAAACAAAATCCATAGCTATGATATCCATTTTAGCAGTTTTAATTAATATTGGCGAAGTAGTAAAGCCATATTTAATAAAAATTGTTATTGACGATTATCTAAGTGTTAATTTATATCAGCAAGGAATCATGACGATAGGAAAAATAGGAGCCATTTATATTGGAATTGTCATCATAGGAAATGTTTTAGACTTTATTGTTACAACTGCTACCAGTATGATGGGAGAAAATGTTATCTATTCTATACGAAATAAATTATATACCTATACACAATATGCCAATATTCCTTTTCACGATAAGACACCAGCTGGAACACTTTTTGTTAGGATAACTAGTGATGTAGAAGATATTACAACTTTATTTAAAGAAGTTATTACTAAATTTATCAAAGATATTCTAATGGTAATTGCTTTTATAGTTATGATGTTGTCACTAAATTACAAATTAGCTCTTTTATCGTTTTTAGTCATTCCTTTGGTAATTGTAACATCATTCATTATTACTAAAATTAGCAATAAATTGCAAGAATACTCAAAAATGGTAAAAACTAAACTAAATATTTTTTTAGCAGAATCTATTTATGGTGTCAAGTTAAT
>CAPBNZ010000003.1:40182-55039 GCA_948585895.1 uncultured Clostridia bacterium
AAACAAAAAGAATGCAAAAAGTTGTGTGAGGATTTTTGGAAATCTAGGATTCCAACTGGTATTACAGAGGCATTATTAGTAGCCATTTTGAAGATTTTAGAAGATTTAGGAGTAACTATTATTGTATGGGCAAGTATTTATTATTTAATAGGAACTAATATTGATGTTGGTCTAATTTATGTATTTGTTACCTATATTAAACAGATATTTTCTCCAATCAATCGTTTAGTAGAAAATTTTGAAGATGGAATAATATTAGAAAAAATAGAAGGTAAAATTGAATTTAAAAATGTGTGGTTTGCCTATGAAGGAGAAAATTGGATTTTGAAAAATATTAGTTTTACGATTGAGCCTGGTCAAAGTATTGCTTTGGTTGGTAAAACGCGGTTCAGGTAAAACCACTATTACAAATTTAATAAATCGATTTTATGAAATACAAAAAGGTGAAATTTTGCTAGATGGTGTCAACATTCAAGATATTAATCTTCGTTCTTTAAGAGCAAACATAGGTATTATCTTGCAAGATCCTTTTGTGTTTGCAAGAAGCATTAAAGATAATATTCAACTAAATAAAAACTTATCAGATGAATCTATTATGAAAGCAGTACAGTTGGCATCAGCTGAGGAATTTGTCCATTCATTACCAAATGGAATTGATGAAATTTCGCAAGAAAGAGGAAATTCTTACTCTTCTGGACAAAAACAATTATTAGCTTTTGCTAGAATTTTTGCACATAATCCATCTATTTTTATTTTAGATGAAGCAACTGCTAATATCGATACGAAAACAGAGGAATTAATTCAAAAATCTGTTGACAAAATTTCAAGAGAAAAAACTTCTATTTTTATAGCTCATAGATTGTCAACCATTGTAAATGTAGATAAAATAATTGTATTAAATCAAGGTGAGATTATTGAAGAAGGAAGTCATAATGAATTAGTAAATAAACAAGAGGGGTATTATAGTAGATTATATCATGCTTATTATAGTGGATTAGCTTGATAAAAGGTAAATAAAGATATTAGTTGGAATGATTTATACCAATTATGTTTAATAAAAAGTTTATATATTTTTACATGTAACAAGGTTTAAAGGGATTAGAAATAAATGCTGTTAAAAAATGACAGATTGTTTATAGTAGATTACAGTAAAAAATATAAACTTTTTGTATTTTAGTAATGAATTTTATGATTAGTTTTGAAATTTTTTCTTTTTCTCTTGACATCATATAGGATATATGGTTAAATATTAACTACAATATACTATAAGTTAATTTTTATGTATAAATTTTATAAGAAGGGTGGTGAAAATATGGAGGATAGCATAGTTAATACCATGCAGAAGGAATTAAGAGAATTTGGAGAAGATGATGACAAAAGATGGGAAGAGAATGATACATATGGCAAGAAAATTACGAAAGATGGGAACCAAACATAAAAGTATTAATGTAAACGAATAACAGCATTAGAAGAAGGAAAAAAGATACGAGAAAAATTCTAGCATAAAGAATAAGTGAGAATAAAGAGAAGTAATAGATGAAAGAGTAGATAAAGAAAAAATAGAAAAAGTATTGCAAAAATAAATAAATATGCTATAATAATAGAAATGAAAAAAGTAAAAACGATAACAAGGACAAGATAAATAGTACAATAGCTTAAAGAGAGCCAAAGAAAGCTGTGATTTTGGTAAGTAAAAATTATTTATTATCACCTTAGTTAGTTGTTAAACTGAAATTTAGTATAAGATTAAGTTTAGTCGTAGTCCTGCGTTAAAGGAGAAAATGAAGAGAGTGGATTGTATATTTTTAATAATAAATTTACTAAAATAGGTGGTACCGCGGAATGTAAGCTATTTCGTCCTAGTAGATAGGATTTGAAATAGCTTTTTTGAATGATGATTTTGGGGACGGAGGAAAAAATCATCATTTGAAATATTATAACATATGTTAATAATTATATAAAAACAATGATGATTTTTTCCTCTGTCCCCAAAATCATTAAAGGAGGAATGGAAAGATGTACAAAAAAGTAGAATTGAAAGATGGCTTTGTAGGAATGGAGAAACAGGTTGCAAAGACATGGGAAGAAAAGGACATTATAAAAAAGAATTTTGCTATGAATGAAGGAAAAAGATATTTTACTTTTTATGATGGACCACCAACAGCTAATGGTAAACCTCATGTTGGGCATATTGAAACAAGAGTTATGAAAGATATTATCCCAAGATACAAGGTTATGAAGGGATATAAAGTAATTCGTAAAGCTGGATGGGATACACATGGACTTCCTGTCGAATTAGAAATTGAGAAAAAGCTAGGAATTTCAGGAAAAGAACAAATTGAAGATTATGGTGTAGAAAAATTTGTAAAAGAGTGTAAAGAGAGTGTATTTACTTATGTATCTATGTGGGAAGAAATGACTAATAAGGTAGGTTTTTGGGTGGATATGGATCATCCATATGTTACTTATCATAATGACTACATTGAGTCTGTATGGTGGGCTTTAAAACAAATGTGGGAAAAAGGACTTTTATATGAAGGTCATAAAGTTATGCCATATTGTCCAAGATGTGGAACAGCTTTGTCTTCTCATGAAGTAGCACAAGGTTACAAAGAGGTAAAAGATTTAACTTGTATTGCTAAATTTAAAGTTGTAGTAAATGAAGATAAATATATTTTGGCTTGGACAACAACTCCATGGACTTTGCCATCTAACTTAGCACTTTGTGTTAATCGATCTTATGAATATGTAGAGATAAAAGCAAATATTGGAACTGAGGATGAACCACAATATGAAACTTACATTTTAGCTAAGGACTTAATAGAAACAGTTTTAAAAGAAACACCATATGAATTAATAAAAACATTTAAAGGAGAAAAATTATTAGGTACGAAATATGAGCAATTAATGCCATTTGCTAAAGTGGAAGGAAAAGCGTTTGAAGTGATTCATGGTGACTATGTAAATTTAGAGGATGGTACAGGAATTGTTCATATTGCACCAGCCTATGGAGAAGATGATAGTCTTGTTTCAAAGCAAAATGGAATTGCCTTTGTTAATTTAGTAGACAAATCAGGAAATTTTGTAGAAGAAGTAGAGCCATGGGCAGGAAGATTTGTTAGAGATTGTAATGAAGATATTTGTAAATGGTTAAAAGAACAAAACAAATTATTTAGCAAAGAGAAACACTTACATTCTTATCCACATTGTTGGAGATGTGATACACCACTTCTTTACTATCCAAAAGAGAGTTGGTTTGTTGCTATGAGCAAGCTAAAAGATGAATTAGTAGCGAATAACAACAAAGTAAACTGGTATCCAGATACAATTCGAACAGGAAGATTTGGAAAATTTTTAGAAAATGTAATAGACTGGGGAATTTCAAGGGATAGATATTGGGGAACACCACTTCCAGTCTGGATATGTGAAGATGAGACTTGTGGACATCAGGAATGTATAGGTTCTATTCAAGAGTTAAGAGAAAAAGGAATTGATGTACCAGAAAATATAGAATTACACAAACCATATATTGATAAGGTAGATTTAAAATGTTCGAAATGTGGTAAAAAAATGCACAGAGCAAAAGAAGTAATAGACTGTTGGTTTGATTCTGGTTCTATGCCTTTTGCCCAATGGCATTATCCATTTGAAAATAAAGAAATATTTGATAATAATTTTCCAGCAGACTTTATTTCAGAAGCAGTTGACCAAACGAGAGGGTGGTTCTATACGTTAACTGCGATTGGAACAGCTTTATTTGGAAGAAGTCCATTTGAAAATTGCATTGTACTAGGTCATGTTTTAGATGAAAAAGGACAAAAGATGTCTAAATCAAAAGGAAATGGTGTTGACCCAATGATATTGTTAGATACAGTAGGGGCAGATGCAACAAGATGGCATTTTTACACATGCAGTAGCCCATGGCTTCCAACAAGATTAGGATTAAACAATGTACAAGAAACCCAAAGGGGATTTTTAAGTACTTTATGGAATGTTTATTCATTCTATGTTCTATATGCAGAAATAGACCAATTTAATCCATTAGTATATAAAGATTTTAAATCAAACAATATCATGGATAGATGGATTATTTCAAAATTAAATACCTTAGTAGAGGAAGTAGATGAAAAATTGCAACATTATGATATTACATCAGCAGCTTTACAAATTGAAACTTTTACAGATGAACTTTCTAATTGGTATGTTCGTAGAAACAGAGAGAGATTCTGGTCACAAGAATTAACAAATGAAAAAATTGGTGCATATTGCACATTATATCGAGTATTAACAAGTTTGGTAAAAGTAGTAGCACCATTTGTACCATTTATAGCAGATGAAATTTATCAAAATTTAGTTGCCAATTTAGATAAAGCAGCTCCAGAAAGTGTACATTTATGCTTATGGCCAGAAGTAAATCAAGCAGAAATTAACAAAGAATTAGAAAAAGAAATGGGATTAGCCTATAAAATTGTAAAACTAGGAAGAAGTGCTAGAAATTCAGCTAATATCAAAAATAGACAGCCACTTTCTAAAATGTTGATTTCAATCGACACTTTACCAGAATACTATGCAGACATTGTAAAAGAAGAGCTAAATGTAAAAGACATTGATTTAGGTGCTGAAATGTCAGAATATGTTAATTTTGAAATTAAACCAAATTTGCCAGTATTAGGAAAACAATATGGTAAGCTAATTCCAAAAATTAAACAAGAAATTACCAATAAAAATCAAATGGATTTAGCCAATACTGTAAAAAATGGTGGAACAGAATACATTGAAATTGATGATACACAAATTGGCTTAAATGCAGAAAATTTATTAGTTACTATGCAAGGAAAAGAAGGATTTGCTTTTAGTGGAGAAGGAGAAATTGGGGTTATTTTAGATACTCATATTTCACCAGAATTAAAAGAAGAGGGATATGTAAGGGAAATCTTATCTAAGGTTCAAAATATGAGAAAAGAAAGAGGATTTGAAGTATTAGATAATATTAATCTTTATGTGTCTGGAAATTCAATACTAGAAGACATTATTAAGAAAAATGAAAATTTAATTAAGCATGATACATTAGCAGTCAAAATTTTTTATAATGAGAATAGAGATGATTATACACAAATGAGTATTAATGGCGAGATGTTAAATTTAAATGTAGAAGTTGACTAAGGGAACACATTCCTAAATCCTCCTCCTCAATATCTATCCATTTAAAAATTGAAAAAGTGTAGAAGATAGAATGTTTAGAGTAAATAAAGACAATGATTGAAATGAGAAAGAATTTTAATCATTGTTTTTTGTTAGAATATAGTAAATTCAAATAATTTATGCTATACTATAATCAATTTATAAAAGGTGGGGGAAAGACAATGATTGATTTTACCAATGCAATAGAAGAATTTAACAATTATAAAGGTTCAGAAAAAAAGAAAACTTTAAGATATCATGACAAAAAATATTTGGTAAAGTTTCCAGATCCAGTCAGAGAAAAAAATAAAAATATATCTTATATTAATAATGCTTTTTCTGAATATATTGGGAGCAACATATTTAAAATAGTTGGTTTTAAAGTACAAAATACAATTCTAGGAAAATATGAATATAAAGAGAAAGAAAAAATAGTATGTGCTTGTGAAGATTTTACAGACAATGAAAATATATTATATGAATTTGAAAATTTAACATTAAGTACAAATCCAGATAAAAAAATAGAAACTGAGATAAGTGATATAATGGAAGTAATAGAAGAAAGCAAAATGATTCATACAGAGGAAACAAAACAAAAATTTTGGGACATGTTTGTGATTGACAGTTTAATTGGAAATACAGATAGACACAATGGAAATTGGGGATTTTTATTGAATAAAAATACAGGAAAAGTTGAATTTTCTCCAATTTATGATTGTGGTTCAGCCTTGAATCCAATGATTGAAGATGAAGAAATGGAAAGAATCAATGAAACAGAATTAAAAAATTTAGCAATCAATTGTTATTCTTGTTTAAAAGAAAATGGAAAAAAAATTAATTATATGACATATATTAAACAAAGAAAAAATGAGGAATGTAATAAGGCTATTAAAAGATTATTTTTAAGGATAAATAGAGAGGAAATAAATAATTTTATTGATAATGTGGAAGGGATGTCTATAACAAGAAAAGATTTTTATAAAAAAATGATAGAAAAACGATATGAGATTCTAAAAGAAATATATGAAAGTATAAGATAAATTGAAATATTATATGGTATGTCGGTATTTCTTTCCAGCCTTTTAGAAACTCTTTAAGGGAATGGTTTTTTATATGATAGGAGGAATAGATGAATAACAAAAATATAAGAGAAAGGGATGAACTTCATAAGGCAATATGGTCTATTGCTGATGATTTAAGAGGTTCTGTTGATGGTTGGGATTTTAAACAATACATATTAGGTATCATGTTTTATAGATATATATCAGAAAATATAACAAATTATATCAATGAAGGCGAAAGAAAAGCAGGAGATAAAGACTTTGATTATACTAAAATATCAGATGAAATGGCAGAAGGAGAAAGAGATAATTTGGTAAAGGAAAAAGGATTTTTTATATTACCATCCGAATTATTTTGCAATGTTTGTAAAATAGCGAATAATGAAAAAGAAAGACTAAATGAAATACTTGAAAAAATCTTTAGAAATATTGAAAATTCTGCAAAAGGTCACGAGAGTGAAGATGATTTTTCAGGATTATTTGATGATATTGATGTAAATAGTAATAAATTAGGTGCAACTGTACCCAAAAGAAATGAAAAACTAATAAAAATATTAAAAGGAATTGAAAGCATACCACTTGGAAATTATAAAGAAAATTCAATAGATGCTTTTGGAGATAAAAATGCAAATGGTATTGTACTTTTAAAATCTTATGGAGATTACTATTATGGATATGAGGATGAAAAAGGCGGAAAACAGCTAGGATATGAAGAAAGAATAACAAATCTTTTACAAAAGTATCCTTTGGGAGAACAAATAGTAGGAGAGCAAGCTAAAAGAGATTTTATAGCTGAAATGGGAAACATATTAAGACTAAGAAATATTTTAACATCATTTGATAAATTTGAAGGTAATGAAATATTAAATGATAGAGATTTTCAAGATTATATAGGAACTTATACAGATTTATATGAAGAATTTAAACCTAAGAAAGGTAAAAGTGAAAGTATAAAAGATGACATAGTATTTGAAATGGAACTTGTAAAACAAGTGGAAGTAAATATTGATTATATCCTAATGTTAGTTGCTAAATATCATGAATCAAATTGTACAGATAAGGAAATATTAGGTTCTATTGATAAAGCCATAAAATCAAGTTTGCTATTACGTTCTAAAAAAGATTTAATAGACTCATTTATTTCAAAAATAAATGCTAATACGAATGTTCGAGATGATTGGACGAAATTTGTTAAAGAACAAAAAGAAATAGATTTAAAAAAATTAATTAATGAGGAAAATCTTAATGAAGATGAAACAAGAAAATTTATAAATAATTCTTTTAGAGATGGAGCTGTTAAAACGATTGGTACAGATATTGAAAAGATATTACCACCAATGAGAAGATTTGGAGGAGGAAATAGAACAGAAAGGAAACAAACTATAATTGAAAAAATGCTAAAATTTTTTGAAAAATATTTTGGGATAATTGAAAATGGAGGAGATAAAGAACAAAAGAGGCATGATTGAAATTTCTTGACTTTTTAGATTACTTTTCATGCCTTGTCTTTGTTTGTCCGCCAAATTTATGTGGAATGCTTTCTATTATATGTTTTTATACGAATTGAAAAATAGTAGTTGACGAAATCGAAAAAAAATGATATAAATAATAAGTATTGACAAGGCCCCTTGGTCAAGCGGTTAAGACGCCACCCTCTCAAGGTGGAATCATGGGTTCGATTCCCGTAGGGGTCACCAAAATATTCCAAAAACGAACTTTACATTTGTTAAACGGTTCAGTTTACCAAAAATTGTGTTTTTGAAATGATAGATAAAAACAAAAAATTAAAAGGGAGTAGCTTTTTATTACTAATCAACAGTCGCGATATAAATAATATATCTGGTTAGTAAGGCTAGAATAGTCAAGCGAGACTTTTAAAAGGATACCAAATAGCTTCCTTTTAAAAGTCTTTTTTGTAACTGATATTTTCCCAAAATCGATATAAAAAATAAACATTATTTGATTCTACATCTTTTTGTGTATACTGTAATAAAAAATATAGTTATGGTTTAGACTAATTTTAATAAGATATGCATAAACAAAGTAGTTCATGATATGACTAAAAAAGGAGTGGTTTTTAAATGGAAAGTAAATGGTTTAATAAAGAAATCAAAGAAGTGGAAACAGAATTGAAAACAAATGTAGGCAAAGGATTAGAAATTGAAGAGGTTAAAAAAAGGCAAGAAAAGTATGGATTCAATCAATTAAAACCAGCTAAAAAGAAAAATATACTGCAAAGATTTGCAGACCAATTTAAAGATTTTTCTATTATTATATTGATTTTAGCAGCAATTGTATCAGGTGTGGTAGGAATAGCAGAAGGAGAGGGCATAACAGACACAATTATTATTTTAATAGTAGTTATTGTAAATGCTATGATAGGAGTAACACAAGAATCAAAAGCTGAAAAATCATTGGAAGCACTACAAAAGCTAACAGACCATGCATCTAAAGTAATGAGAAATGGTGAAATTATAGTAATACCAGCAAAAGAATTGGTACCAGGAGATATTGTAATATTAGACACAGGAGATTATATTCCTGCTGATTTAAGAATCATTGAAGCCATTAATTTAAAATCGCAAGAAGCATCACTAACAGGAGAATCTGTTCCAGTAGAAAAAAATATACAGAAAATTGATGGGGAAGAAATCGGAATTGGTGATAGAATTAATATGCTATTTTCTTCAAGCTTAATTACTTATGGTAGAGGAAAAGGAATTGTTGTAGAAACAGGAATGACAACAGAAGTAGGAAAAATTGCTGGTATGATAAATAATACAGAAAAACAAGAAACGCCATTACAACAAAAACTAAATAAGTTAGGAAAAACACTAGGAATTGCAGCATTAGCTATTTGTGTCTGTATCTTTCTCGTTGGGTTAATACAGGGGAAAGAGCCAATCCATATGTTTATGACAGCCGTAAGTCTTGCTGTAGCAGCTATTCCAGAAGGATTAGTAGCAGTATCTACCATTGTTTTAGCCATTGGTGTACAAAAAATGGTTAAAAAGAATGCCATTGTAAAGAGATTGCCAGCTGTTGAGACACTAGGGAGTGCAACAGTAATATGTTCAGATAAAACAGGAACCCTAACACAAAATAAAATGACAGTTGAAAAATTATTTATTAATGGACAAACAGAAAATTTAGAAGAAATAAAAGATAGGAATCAAGATATTAATACATTAGTATATGCTAATATGTTGTGTAATGACACCAAAATAGCAAAAGATGGAACTTTAAGAGGTGACCCAACAGAAACAGCGTTAGTAGATATGGCGTTTAAATTAGATTTTGACCCTAGCATCTATGATAGGATTCCTCGTATAAACGAAGTTCCATTTGATTCAGATAGAAAATTAATGACAACGATAAACCAAAAAAATGGTAACTATATTGTCTATACCAAAGGTGGGGTAGATGAGTTATTAAAAAGATGTAATTCTTATTTGTTAAAGGGAGAAATTAAGCAAGATTTGGAAAATTATGCTGTAACCATTAGACAACACAATGAAAAAATGGCAAAAGAAGCCCTAAGAGTGCTAGCATGTGCTTATAAAGAAATAGACCATAAGCCAACAAATGAGGAAATGGAAAAGATTGAAAGCAATTTGACATTTATTGGTATGGTAGGAATGATTGACCCACCAAGAGAAGAAGCAAAAGAAGCAGTTAAAAGATGCAAAACAGCAGGAATTAAAACGGTAATGATAACAGGAGATCATAAAATCACAGCAACAGCAATTGCGAAAAAATTGGGAATTTTAGAAAAAGAAGAAGAAGCTATTACAGGTTTAGAACTTGAAAAGATGTCAGATGAAGAGTTAGAAAAGAAAGTTAGACAATATTCAGTGTATGCTAGAGTATCACCAGAACATAAAGTTAGAATTGTAAAAGCCTGGCAAAAAAATGGAGAAATTGTTGCAATGACTGGTGATGGTGTTAATGATAGTCCAGCATTGAAGACATCAGATATTGGATGTGCTATGGGCATGGTAGGAACAGATGTAGCCAAAGAAGCAGCTGATGTTATTTTAACAGATGATAATTTTGCAACCATTGTTTCAGCAGTAGAAGAAGGAAGAAGAATTTATGATAATATTTTAAAAGTTATTCAATTTTTATTATCAAGTAATGTAGGAGAGATTGTAGTATTATTTTTAGCTACACTTTGTACACCATTGTTTGCTAGTTGGTTTGGCATAACTGATATTTCTCATTTAGAAATTTTATTACCAATTCATATTTTATGGATTAATTTAGTAACAGACTCCCTTCCAGCTTTAGCATTAGCTTTTGACCCTGCCAATAGTGATATTATGAAGAGAAAACCTGCTAAACCAGGAAAAGGAGTATTTACTAAAGGAATGACATGGAGAGTTCTTTATCAAGGAGCTATGATAGGATTTTTAACACTTGCCGCCTTTATGATTGGACTAGGAACAACCAATACACCAATTGATGGTTTAACATTAGATGAATCTAAAATAGAAGTTGGTCAAACTATGGCATTTGTTACTTTAGCTTTATCAGAATTAGTACATGTATTTAATATTAGGGACAATAAGAAATCATTATTTAGAACTAAAGTGTTGAATAATAGAAAACTTATTGGGGCAATTGTTGCCTCAGCAGCATTGATGCTTGTCATTCTTGCTGTGCCAACATTAAGAACCATATTTAGTATACCTTTACTTCCAACAGAAAATATCATAGAATTGGTATGTTTGATATTTGCTCCAATTGTAATTGTGGAATTATTTAAATTATTTAAAATTAATATAATAAAGGATGAATAAAAAGAAAACATTTAATAGAATGGGGAGAGGAATCGAAATGAGTAATAAATTTTATGTTACAACACCAATTTACTATCCAAGTGGAAGATTTCATATAGGAACAGCTTATACTACGGTATTAGCAGATAGTATGAAACAATATCATCAGTTAAAAGGTGAAGATGCTTATATGCTAACAGGAACAGATGAGCATGGACAAAAAATAGAAGAAAAAGCCAAAGAAGCTGGGAAAACACCAAAAGAGTATGTGGATGAGATGGCAAAAATGGCAAAAGAACTTTGGGCAAAAATGAAAATAGAATATGATGATTTTATTCAAACTACAGAAGAAAGACACGAGAAAATGGTACAGAAAATTTTCAATCGATTTATGGAACAAGGTGATATCTATAAAGGAGAATATGAAGGATGGTATTGCATTCCTTGCGAAACATTCTTTACACAGACCCAATTGGTAGATGGAAAATGTCCAGATTGTGGTAGAGAAGTCAAATTAATGAAAGAAGAATCATATTTCTTTCATATGAAGAAATATGCAGATAGATTATTAAAGTATTATGAAGAACATCCAGACTTTATCAAACCTGATTACAGGAAAAATGAAATGATAAATAATTTTATTAAGCCAGGTTTAGAAGATTTATGTGTAACAAGAACTTCATTTGATTGGGGAATCAAAGTATTAAAAGATCCAAAGCATATTATTTATGTATGGTTAGATGCATTAACAAACTATATTACAGCATTAGGCTACTTATCAGAAGACCAAGATTTATTTAACAAATATTGGCCAGCTGATTTACAGATTGTAGGGAAAGATATTGCAAGATTTCATTTAATTTATTGGCCTATTTTTTTAATGGCTTTGGATTTGCCATTACCAAAAACTATTTTAGTGCATAATTGGATTATGATGAAAGATGGTAAAATGTCTAAGTCGAAGGGAAATGTAATTTATCCAGAAACATTAATAGAACGATATGGTTTAGATAGTGTTAGATATTTTTTACTAAGAGAAATGCCAGTTTCACAAGATGGTATATTTTCACCAGAAGCTTTTATAGAAAGATATAATTTTGATTTATGTAATGATTTGAGTAATTTGTTAAATAGGACAGTATCTATGGTAAATAAGTATTTTAATGGAAATGTTCCTGAATATAATGGAACACCAAATGAAGTAGATAAAGAATTTGAAGAATATACGTCAGAGCAAATTGAAAAATTTGAAGAAAAATGGAATCATTATGAAGTAGCAAATAGTATTCAAGAAATTTGGAACTTAATTGCAAGAACCAATAAATATATTGATGAAACTATGCCATGGGCTTTGGCAAGAGAAGAACAAACAGAAAAATTAGAATCCTGTATGTATCACTTAATTGAAAACCTAAGAAAAATAGCAATTTTAATCAAACCATTTATGAAAGATACAGCTGATAATATTTTTAGACAAATTGGAATAAAAGAACAAGATATGAAAAATTGGAAAAACTTAATAGAATATGATAAAATTAAAAATATCAAAGTAATTGAAAAAGGTGAGCCTATTTTCATGAGATTAAACGGAGAAGAAGAAATAGAATTTCTAAAAAATATAATGAAAAAATAAGAAAAGAAGGATAATAGTTTTTATGATAACTAAAGATTATTATCTTTCTTTTTGTTGTATAGAAAAAAGGAAGGATTTTTTAAAAATATACTACTAAAAAATCGAAAAATAGTATATAATAAAGAAAAATAAACAAAAGGATATAGAAAAATGTTAGAATATGAAAAAATAAATCATAATATGTATATAACAACAGCCATTAAACATCAATCCAACATAAAAAAGATATTTATCATTATTTTAATAATTATGGTCATAATTGGACTCATTATGATAGCTAAAAATGCTATCAACATGATACAGCAATACAAAGTTTACAAGCAATATGAAGCACAATTAATAGCCTTAAAAAAACAAGAAGAAGAGAAACAAACACAAATAGATAGAAAGGCAGAAGAGACTAACCAGGAAAAAATACCAAAATTAACGCAAAAACGGAAGAGAGAATATGGAAAATATTTATCGTTCTGAGACCAAAAGAGCATTTTTGACTTTTGACGATGGACCATCAAGTGTAACACCAACTATTTTAGACATTTTGAAACAAGAAAATATCAAAGCTACTTTTTTTGTTTTAGGTTCAATGGTAAAAACTTTTCCAGAAACGACAAAAAGAATTTATGAAGAAGGGCATTATATAGCAAATCATGGTTATAGTCATTCTTATTCATCTATTTATTCTTCACCACAAGCTGTATTAGATGAATATAACCAGTGTAATGATGCAGTAAAAAATGTTATTGGGGTACCAGAATATAACTCCCATTTATTTCGATTTCCAGGAGGGTTTCCAGGTGGAAAATATGTAGCAGTGAAAAAGGAAGCAAAACAATTATTATCTCAAAATGACATTTTACATATTGATTGGAATGCTCTTTCAGGAGATGCACAAACAACTAAACCAACCATAGAGTATGAAATGGATAACATACAAAAAACGGTAGCAAACAAAAGTAGTGTAGTTATTTTAATGCATGACGCACAAGCGAAAAAAGTTACAGCAGAGGCATTACCACAAATTATTTCTTGGCTTAGAGAAAATAAATATGAATTGAAGAGTTTTTATGAAATTATGGAATAAAAGGAGAGAGAAATTTGCTTAAGAAAAAAATAGAAAACAGAGAAAGCATTGAAGAAAAATTAGAATATTTAGGGCTAAATTTAGAAAAAATACCAGCTGCTCTTAAGAAAGCTGAGCCACTAGAATTTAGAGTTCCAAAGTTTTATGATGAAAAACAGTATAGACAATATCGATATATACCAATCAAAAATGTACAGATTATGTTATCACCCACGAATCGTTTAGATGAAATGGAAGAAAAATACAAAAAAGCAAGCCCATTGATAGATTATTTAGATAACAAAAAAGAAGAAAATATTTTGAAATATACAACTTTTTTAAATATGTTAAAACAAGTTAAAATAGAGGATATCCAAAAAATAGAAGAAGAACAAGTAAACCTTAATAAAAAAATACCTTTCAAAGTTAAATTTCAAGGGAACTACTTATGGCAAATTTATTATTCAGAAAACACAGATAAATATTTTATGTTAGTTCCAACTGAGGATTCTGATTACTCAACTTTCTTCTTTTTATTAAAAAAGCAATTAGAAAAAAAGAGAACAGAAAAAATTTTTGTTCCTATTAAGAATGTTGGATATAGTAGAGAATATCTTAAAAAGTCAGAATTTGAGGATATTGAAAATTATTTATGGCTTTTTACAAAAGATTGGCCACTTATATATGAAGTATATGACAAAAAAGATAATTTAAGCATACACATTGTAGGGGAAACAGAAATATATGAGAAAATAAAAAGTCCATATAAAATACAATTGGCAAGTAAGGAAGAAGCAAAACAATTTTATAAATTGCTCAAGGCAATGTTTATTTTTCAAACAGAATTACCACGTTATTTTGAATTTAAAACAAATATAGGAAAAATGGGAGGAATTGAATTTTATATTGAAGATAGAAAAATAGAATATGAAAATATTATTCAATGGATGAATGATGAATTTAAATTAGGAGAAGAAAGAATTCAAGTAGCAAAAGAGCTAATAGAAAAAAGTCAGGAAAAATTGAAAGATTTAAAAACTGAAGTAGAAGTACAAGAAATGGAATACCTCGCAAAAGAAAAACAAATTTCTACCTTTTTAGAATGTAAAAAATCATTTTTTGGTAAGTTCAAATATTATTT
>CAPBNZ010000004.1:0-9286 GCA_948585895.1 uncultured Clostridia bacterium
TTGTTTTTTATAATCAATATTTGCTAATTTTGCTTGCTTACACAAGTCTTTTGTTTGAATTTTATATTGTTTTCCATCTTTTATTGTGTAAGTGCCACATTGTCTAAATTCAAAATCTACATTTTTTCTTATACATTGCTCTCTAATATCTAATACCCATTCATAATTAAGTGGTCTAGCATTTATATCTGATTCTCCACCAACAACTACTAATTCAATATTATCTAGATATTTTTCTATATCTATCTTCTTTAATAATGGTTGAGCAGTAATACATTTATGTTTTATTGGTAACTCTTTAAATATAGATAATTTGTAGTCAGCATTCTTTTGATTTTCTATAGTACAACATACAACAACATTATCATATCCATCATTCCAATCATCTGGAATACATTTCATAAATCTATCAATTCTTTTTGTTAAAAATAGAAAAGTACAATCTTGTCTTTCTTTAATCATCTTCCAACAGTCATTTCTCCATTCATCAGCTTCTTCAATTAAAAAATCAGTTGAAAAACATAAATAAACAAGTCCAGACTTCATTTTATAATTTCCATTTTTTAATTTCTCTATTGGTTTTTCAAAATCTTTTGTCTTTATAATTTCATTCGTATTTATATTTCTTTTTGAATCGCCTTTATGAATATAGCAATGTAAACAGCCATCACTACATTTTTTACAACCTCTCCAAGCATTCCACATTGCCATATAATTACACTCCTATATTATAATTTATTAGTAATCTAATAGCTTTATTTCTTTGTTTTTATCTGTATTCTTGGTTACCATCTTTGTAATAAATTTGTCAAAACCTTTTTGTTTTTGTAAATCCATTTCTCCTCCAAAAGTGTCATAAATAATTACATTATCTAACAAATCTTTTGGAATATTTCGTTCATAATAACTTTTCCAATTTTCATTAAAGCCACAACAAATAAAATATGCTATTTTTTTGATTTCAAAGTTTCCATATTACTAATCAAAAATTTCTTTATTTTTTTGTCTATCATTCCTATTCTAATGGGAGTACCTATAACAATTAAATCATATCTATTTATATCTTTCATTTTGATTTAATATATTTACCATTTTAGAATTTTTAACTGTCTATTTATTTGACTTCTACTGATATATTCTCATTATTTCGACTTTGATATATAATTAAATCTTTTAAATTTTCTATATTGTTCCATACTAATCACCTCATGTTTCTATTTTAGAACTATTGTTTGTATTTTATAATACAATAATTACTATGTCAATATTTTTACTTCAATTTATGTAATATATTTTCTATATGAATTTTTAACGTTATTTTGATTTACCATTTCATATTGCATTGTTGTATCTGTTTTAATATGCCCTAATAACTTTTGTACTTGTTCAACTGGCATACCTTTATCAATAGCCATAGTTTCCCATTGTTCTTTTAAATTTATGTGGATGTACTTTGTTTATATTTTCTTCTCTTCCTAAATTTCTAATAGCAATTTCAATTCCTGATATTCCTAATCTTTTGTAAGAGATACAAATAGTGCTTCATTATTGTCAGTTCTTGTTTCCAAATACTTTTATATATATTTTTTACTTTTAGCACTAAAATAAACTTCTCTTTCACTATTACTTTTACCTATGTATTATTCTTTTGTGTTTCTTACTTTTTGGTTTGTTCTATCATTTCAATATTATAAAAAAATGTATATAAATATTTGTTTTGTATTTTGGTCTTAAAAAGCTCTATGAGATTGTATAAAACTCTATAAGGTTAGTATCTTATTAGTATCATTTTTTTAACTTTTCTAATACATGAATGAAAGTAGTTGATATAACTATCAACTACTTTCTAATAATTTTTCTTCCAATTTCTCTTGTGCTAATTCAACTTTGCATAATCTTAGGTCAAATTCTTTATGTTCGATTCTATTTCTTTTTAGTTCTTCTAATATCTCATTACTTACTCTATCTTGTTTTCTGTTTTTTTCTTCCATATAAGTTACTATATTTTGAAATTCTTCTGCTATTTCTTTACTCTGTTTGTCCATTTTCTTGTCTACTAATTCCAGTATTTCGGTTTTAGTCTTTTCTAACTTTTCATCCATCACTGCAAATATGTCTTGTTTCATTTCTTGCATTTCACTACGTAACTCTTTTTTAGCTTCTTCCAACTCTTCTCTTACATCTTTTACTTCTTGTCTTATGTCTTTTACTTCTTCTCTTACTTCCTTTACCTCTAACTTGATATCCTTTACTTCTGTTTTTATGCCTTTAATCTCTTCAAGAATAATCTCTAAAATCTTTTCCATTTTTTCACCTCCGATAAAAAAATTATACAATATCTCCATCGAGATGTCAATACTTATAAGTAAAATTTTATTTATAGATTCGTTGCCTTTCATTAAAAATTTATTTTTTTATCGATAATATATTCTGGTCTATTTCTAGTTTCATCATAAATTCTTGCTATATATTCTGAAATAATCCATATAGATAATAATTGTACTCCACTAAACAGAGTAATCGCTACCATAATAGAAGTCCAACCTGGCGTTAAACTGTTTAAATTAAATAAATAAGAAACAATAGAGTAAATTAAAATTCCAATCGACAAGATAATGGTTAATATTCCAAGTCCTCCCACCATTTTTAATGGTTTTGTTGAAAAACTAATTATACCATCTGAAGCTAATTTGCACATTTTTTTGAAAGGATATTTTGTTTTTCCTGCCTGTCTTTCTTGTCTTTCATATGGATATGCCTTTTGTTTGAATCCTACCCAGCTAAACAAACCTCTTAAAAACTTGTTGTGTTCTGGTAAACTATTGATGACATCAATCACTTTCCTATCGACTAATCTAAAATCGCCTGTATCTTTTGGGATTTCTACATCTGATAGTACATTTAATGTATGATAAAACATTTTGGCAGTTAACAGTTTAAAGGCAGATTCTCCTTTTCTTATTTTTCTTTGTCCATAAATCACTTCATTTCCCTTTTCCCATAAAGTTAGCATTTCTGGTAATAATTCTGGTGGGTCTTGAAGATCTGCATCTATGATAACAATAGCATCACCTGTTACATATCGAATCCCTGCTGTCACAGCTGCTTGATGTCCAAAATTTCTAGCTAAAGATAAAATTTTTACTTTCTTATTTTCTTGTGCCATTTCTTGTAATAGCTTTAACGTTTTATCTTTCGATCCATCATTAATAAATATCATCTCATAGTCATATTCTTTGCATTCTTCTAATACTTCTTTTATTCTTAAATAAGAGGTCTTTACGACCTCTTCTTCATTATACATTGGGATAACAACTGATATTTTCTTCATATTAGCATCATTCCTTTCTAGTCCATAGACTTGGGTTATGTATTATAATATAGTTCTCCCAATGGTCTTTCTTCATTTAGCCTTTTAATTGCTTCTGCAAATAATGGTGCTATTGATAAAACAGTTATATTATCAATTCTTTTTTCTTCTGGTACTGGAATGGTATTGGTTACTACCATTTCTTTAATTCCTGAATTTTTAATTCTTTCAATTGCTGGACCTGATAGAACCCCATGTGTTCCTCCAGCATAGATAGCTTTTGCTCCAAATTTTTGTAATACTTTTACAGTTTCCATCATGGAACCAGCTGTATCAATTTCATCATCAAATATGATAGCATTTTTATTGGTTACATCCCCAATAATTGTACTAGCAATTGCTCTATCATCATTTCCTTCTCTTCTTTTATCTACTAAGGCAATTGGACAATTAAAAAATTGCGAATATTTATAAGCTTTCTTTGAGCTTCCAGCATCTGTTGCTACAATTACCATATCTTCTAATTTTTTTTCTTTAAAATAATCTTCTAATAAGTATTCTGCTGTTAATCGATCACAATTTATATTAAAATAGGCTTGTATTGCTGGGTTGTGTAAGTCACAAGTTATCACTCTTGTTGCACCAGCAGCTTCTAAAATTTGTGCCATTAATTTTGCTGTTACTGGTACACGAGGTTGGTCTTTTTTATCTGATCTAGAATATGGAAAGTATGGTAAAATTACATTTATGTTTTTAGCAGATGCTCTTTTTATTGCATCTATGGTTATTAATAGTTCCATAATTCTTTCATTTACTGGTGGTTTTGTTGTTTGTACAATATAGACATCTTTTTGCCTTACTGTTTCTAAAACTTGTACAAAATTATTGTCATTGGCAAATTTTTGATGGTTAATTTTTCCCATCTCTACTCCTAAACAATCACATATTTCTTTGGTAAATTCTTCTGCTGTTGGACATGCAAATATTTTAATATTTTTCATTTCTTCCTTTCCTTTCTCTCTTATTTCTACATTATCATACCATAAAATACAAAAAAAGTGAACTCTTTTTTGGACATAATACTATTTTCTCTATTTTAACCAATCTGGATTTTGCAAATACCAATCGATAGTTTTTATAATTCCATCTTCAAACTTGGTCTTTGGATACCATCCAAGCTCATTTTTAATTTTTGTTGGATTTATTGCATAACGATAATCATGACCTTTTCTATCTGTAACATGTTCGATTAAATCTTCTGATTTTCCTAATCTTTGTAAAATCAATTTCACAATTTCAATATTTCTTTTTTCATTATGCCCACCAATATTATATCTTTCTCCAGCAACTCCTTTATGGAATACTAAATCAATTGCTTCACAATGATCTTCAACATATAACCAATCTCTAATATTTAGACCTTCCCCATAAACAGGTAACTTTTCATCTTTTAAAGCCAATTTTATCATATGTGGAATTAATTTTTCGTTATGCTGATATGGTCCATAATTATTGGAACAATTGGTTACATTAACATTCATTTTATAAGTCTCTTTGTAAGCTAAAGCAATTAAATCTGAGCTTGCTTTTGATGATGAATATGGGCTACTTGGATTAATTGGTGATGTTTCTGTAAAATATCCTTCTTCTCCTAAGGAACCATAAACCTCATCAGTAGAAATATGAACAAATTTATTTTTACTTCCTTCTCCCCATATTTGTTTGGCTGTTTCTAATAACGTATGTGTTCCCATTACATTAGTTTGTGTAAAAACAAATGGATTTTTTATACTATTATCTACATGTGATTCTGCTGCGAAATGAATTACTCCATTAATTTCATATTGACTAAAAATTCGTTTCATTTCTTCAAAATCGCAAATGTCTGCTTGTACAAATGTTATTTTATCTTGTACTTTTTTTAAATTATCTCTATTTCCTGCATAAGTTAATTTATCTACTATTACTACCTTATATTCTGGATATTTATTTACAAAATATTCAGCAAAATTTGCCCCAATAAATCCTGCTGCTCCCGTTACTAACACATTATTTTTCATGTTCTTTCTCCCTTTCTATTTTTGATTTCAATTACTACTTCCTAACCTCTCACTTAAATAGGTCTGTCTCTTTTAATTCTTTTAAAGATGGCCATTTTGAATCTTTTTCAGATGTTAATAAATCTGATACTTTTATATTTCCCAAAGGCCACTCAATTCCTACATCTGGATCATTCCAAGCTAGCCCACCTTCTGCTTCGTGATTATAGATGTCATCACATTTATAAGTAAATTCTGCTTCTTCTGATAAAACTAAGAATCCATGTGCAAATCCTCTTGGTATCATAAACATCTTTTTATTTTCTTCTGAAAGAATTACTGCTTCCCACTTTCCATAGGTTTTGCTTCCTGGTCTTAAATCAACTGCTACATCAAATACCTCTCCTTTGATAACTCTTACTAATTTTGCTTGTGTATTCTCTTTTTGAAAATGTAATCCTCTTAAAACTCCTTTTCTCGATTTTGATTGATTATCTTGTACAAAGTCATACTTTAATCCCATTTCTTCAAACTCTGCTTTACTATATGTCTCCATGAAATATCCTCTGTTATCTCCAAAAACACTTGGCTCTATTATATATACGCCATCAATTGAAGTTTCTATCTTTCTAAATTTTCCCATTCTTTTCTCTCCCTTATGATATTAATTATTCTTCTCCCAATTGGTTAGTGGCTATGTCTTTTAAATACTTTCCATATTCTGTTTTCATAAATTTTTGGGCTAGTTGCAATAATTGTTCTTTCTTAATCCATCCACTTTTATAAGCAATTTCTTCTGGACAACAAACTTGCATTCCTTGCCTTTTTTCAATGGTTTGGACAAAACTTGCTGTTTCTAGTAAGGCATCATGTGTTCCTGTATCAAACCATGTCATTCCTCTTCCTAATTTTTCAACCGTTAATTTTCCTCTTTTCATATACTCATCATTAATAGATGTAATTTCTAGTTCTCCTCTTGCAGATGGTTGAATTGTTTTTGCTATTTGAGCTACATCATTCGTATAAAAATACAATCCTGGAACTGCATAATTTGACTTTGGATTTTCTGGCTTTTCTTCAATTGATATGGCTTTTCCATTTTTATCAATTTCAACAACACCATATGCTCTTGGATCTTTTACATAATATCCAAATATGGTTGATTCATTTTCTCTTTCATTTGCTCTTTTTAAGATTTCTGGTAAATGTGAACCATAAAACATATTGTCCCCTAATATCATGGCAACATTATCTTCACCTATAAATTCTTCCCCAATAATAAAAGCTTCAGCTAGTCCATTTGGTTTTTCTTGTATTTTGTATTCAAAACGCATTCCCCATTGAGAACCATCTCCTAATAATTCTTGAAATACTACAATATCCCTTGGCGTTGATATAATTAAGATTTCTCGTATTCCTGCATCCATTAATACAGATATTGGATAATATATCATTGGCTTATCATATACTGGCATAATTTGTTTTGATATGGCAAGTGTTAGCGGATATAATCTTGTCCCACTTCCCCCTGCTAATATAATCCCTTTTCTATTTTTCATTTCTACATTTTTCCTTCCTGTTTTAAATATCTTTTTAAGGCATCTTTCC
This sequence comes from uncultured Clostridia bacterium, assembly GCA_948585895.1. Lineage (GTDB taxonomy): Bacteria > Bacillota > Clostridia > TANB77 > CAG-508 > CAG-269. The sequence continues at coordinate 6,958 of CAPBNZ010000004.1, forward strand.
ATTCTGGAACTCTAATTCCTTGTGCCAATAACTTTTCTTTTGATAATTGTGAATTCTTTGGTCTCTTAGCTTGGGTTATTTGCATCATTTTGATATATTGTTCTGTTGTAACAGGATTTACTTGGCAGATAATTCCTGCCTCTTCAAAAATTGCTTTTGTAAAATCATACCATGTTGTATAACCTTGATTAGTTGCATGATAAACACCATAAGGTATTTTCTTTTCGATAGCTTCTCCAATCATATTGGCTAAGTCTTCTGCATAAGTAGGAGATCCATGTTGATCTGCTACTACACTAATTTCATCTTTGGCTTCTCCTAAATTTAACATGGTTCTTACAAAGTTATTTCCTTCTCCATATAACCATGCTGTTCTAAAAATATAATATTTTTCTGTATTCGCTTGTATTTTCTCTTCTCCATGCAATTTGGTAATTCCATAGGCTGTTACTGGTGCTTTTTTATCCTCTTCTTGATAGTCTTTTTCTACCTCTAAATCTCCTCCAAATACATAGTCTGTACTAATATGTATTAAAACACTATTATTTTCTTTGGCTGCTTTTGCTAAGTTTTCTGGTCCTTCTGCATTTATTTTTTCTACTATCTCCCCTGCTGTTTCAGCTTTATCTACTGCTGTAAATGCTGCACAATTTATAATATATTCTGGTTTTGCATTTGCAACGAATTTCGATACATCTTCTGAATTAGTAATGTCTAAATCCGCTACATCTGTACAAATTAATTCATTTCCTTTTTCTAATCTCTTTCTCACAGATTTTGCAAGCATTCCGTTTGCTCCTGTTATTAATATTTTCATAAATACACTTCCTTTCCTTTTTACGTCATTATCATATCATTTAAACGAAAAAAGTACAAGAGATTCTTGTACTTTTTTCCCGAATAATTGTACCTTTAGAATAAGCATTCAAGTATAGCTATTGTTGATGTAAGAATAATTATTTTCTTCTAGTTAGCTGGTCTTGGACATGGAGCTGTTGGCATATTTTCATAAAGTGGTACAACAAATTCAAAATGGCTTTCTAAAATTCCACTTTTTCTGTAAGAATTATAAATCATATTTCCCTCATCATTAGCTGCTCTGATATTTTGCATATATTGATGTCCATATAAATCTTTTTTATTAATTACATTATATTTTTGGAAATACAATGTTGATTGTCCTACATTTATGTAATTTTTTGTCAAAAATTGTGCCCCACCTCTTATAGATGCCTCTGGTGTAAACCATCCTCTTTCATAGGCATATCTTGCTCCAGCAATAATTCCTGCTGATAAATTTCCACTAACATTAATATTAAATAAATTATATACTTTTTTTCCTAAATATTCATATCCATTCATAATTCCGCTACCATCGATAGATTGTTCATTTAAAATTCTAGATATTAAATGAAATGGACTAATTCCTTCTTCTCTTGCTGTTTCTAAAATTGCTGTTATAACAGACTCTGTATTTAAAAAGGTTCCTTGTACCATTTTTTTAATTTCATCTCTTGTTCCTGAGGAAGAAGATAAATCTTGAAATTGGAAAAACCATGCATCTGATAAACTATTTCTTGGATCTGACATATATCGGATAGCACTTTTAGTTGCTCGATACCATGTTCCACTTACATCATAAGTTTCTTCTCCTTTATGCCATTCATTCAAATATGGTGCATGTGTTAAACTCCTAGGAGACCCACCAATTACCTTATCCTCTTCTTCAATAAAAGTATTCCAATCTATGTTAGTATAATATACTTTTATATTCCAGTTTGGATGACGTTTTTGCAAAGCTTGCAAACCTGCTTTAAATCCTGGATATTTTGATTCGTTAATACTAGCAATGTCTTTGATATCTTTGTTGATTCTTACAATAATTTTTACTTGCACTTCATTTCCATAAATGTCTTGCACTGGTGTTGTATAATTCATACTTTCACTAAAAGTTTTGGTATAACTTAGTTTATCTCTACTTAATGTCCAAGTTGGTTTCGTTTCTCCTAATGGTTCATTTGAATGCATAATAGCAGTTATGGTTCCATCTGAATTATTTTTATATTCTACTGTTATTTGTGGTGGTGTGTCATCAATTCCTTTTACTTCTATTAATACTTGTACAATACCACCATAAATATCTTCTACTGTTGTATAATAAGAACCATTGGAAGTTAAATTCTCATTGGTATAGGTTAGTTTGTCTGCACTTAATGTCCATGATGTTTTTGTATGTTTTAATGGATTATTAGAATGAATTTTTCCTGTTACTTTATTGGTTGTTTTGTTATAAATAAATTCTGTCGTTACTTTTAATTTTTCTCTGATA
>CAPBNZ010000004.1:9310-21332 GCA_948585895.1 uncultured Clostridia bacterium
GCTGTATTTCCATAAATATCTTCTACTGTCGTATAATAAGAACCATTGGAAGTTAAATTCTCATTGGTATAGGTTAGTCTATCTTTACTTAATGTCCATGATACTTTAGTATCTTTTAATGGATGATTGGAATGAATTTTTCCTGTTACTGTATTGGTTTTCTCATTATAAATAAATTCTGTTGTTATCACAAGTTTCTTTTGTATTCCTTCTATTTTTATTAAAACTTGTGCCTTATTTCCATATATATCCTCTACTGTTGTATAATAAGAACCATTCTCAGTAAAATTCTCATTGGTATAAGTTAATTTATCTTTACTTAATGTCCATGATACTTTGGTGTCTTTTAATGGATGATTGGAATGGATTTTTCCTGTTACTGTATTCGTTGTTTTATTATAAATAAATTCTGTTGTTACTACTAACTTATCTTGTATTCCTTTTATTTCAATTAAAACTTGTGCCTTATTGCCATAAATATCTTCTACTGTTGTATAATAAGATCCATTTTCAGTAAAATTCTCGTTTGTATATGTTAATTTATCTTCACTCAGTGTCCATGATACTTTAGTATGTTTTAATGGATGATTAGCATGGATTTTTCCTGTTACTGTATTAGTTTTCTCATTATAAATAAATTCTGTTGTTATTTTCAATTCATTTTTTGGTTCCCCCTTTTCTTGGGTTCCATCCTTTTTTAAGGTATCTTCTTGTGTTATATTTTTTTTCATAGCCTCTTTTTGTGTACTTTTTTCTTGCGTTGTATGTGAGGCACTTTCATTAGCTGCATAACTGATTTGGCATATCAAATTACTAATCAGTAATACTAAAATTACTGTTCCTATTATTTTCTTGGCTTTTGTTCCCATATTTTCCCCTACCTTTCTTTCTTATATAAAGTATATTCTGCTATTTGTGTTTGCTTTTTCATGATAGTATTTGTTAAATATTCTTGCAACTCTTTTTTATGACTTGGAATAATTATCCAATCAATTTGAAATTTTTCTACTTTTTGGTTAAACTCTTCTGCTGAATAATTTGGTACAACTTGACCATACAAATTATATAATTCTGACCTTTGCCACATTTCTTCATAAGTTATTAAATCATCAAAATACATAATTCTAGAATATAATAATTCAATTTTAGATGTAAGCTGCCTAATTGTACAACTATGTAATGGTTCTCCTGGTGCCATTACCATTATCTTATCTTTTTCTTCTGAATTCTCTAATATGTAATTTGTTTGATTTATAATATACTGGGGTATTTTTTCCCAGTTTTCGGAAAAGTGAAATCCATTTTCCTTTGTATATACGAATTTTCCACATCCAATAATAATTGCAATTCCCAATATAAGTGCTGTGATTTTATATCGTTTCTGTGGAATCCTTTGTACAATAAGTGTTATAGCATAAGCAATACTTGCCTCGATTGGTAACAGCCATAATACTCTCCAAAAAGTTACAGAACTTGTTAGATATTTGGCAATGATATTAATTAGTAATGGATTCCATATTGTACATGCATTAATAATTGGAATTAGTACAAAAAATGTTCTATCTTGTTTCTTCCCCAAAATTGTAATAATTAGGAAAGATGCTACATATAATATGAAATATTGCTTGCTACCATATAATAACAATAGTTGTTTAATACTTTGTTCTGTAAATTCTATTTGTGTGTTTAATTTTGTAGTTTTCATAAGGATTAGTAAAATCCCTGTATATAACACAATTGGCAGAAAGGATAGGATTAGCCACCTTATTTCTTTCCCCTTTTTTTGCACCAAATAGATTATGCCAAATCCAATATAACTAAATGCTATTATAAAAATTGCTGATGAGGATAAAAATACATTTGCTATATTCGTAAGTATTACTAATGGCAATATTTTTTTCTTCTCGTTTTGTTTCCTTTCTAATAATAATGCCCATAACATGGTTAGCCCAAAATTTAAAAATATAGATTTTCCTTGCCACATTTTATATAATAAACATCCTGTTCTAAACTTGGAAGAAAAACCTGTAAATAAAAAGGTGATAGCAAGTATCCATAAAAATACTTTTGCATATTTTTTATTTGTGACCATTCTCTGAATCAAATAGGCATATGCCATATAAGAAAATATAATCCATAAAAATGGCAATATGGAATGAAATAAACTTGCTGGCTGTATGGCAAATGTTTTGGCTAACATAGCAATTCCTAATTCATATGCCGATATTTGCTCAAATGAACTAAATAATGTATAATCTTTTTTTAGCCCTAGACTTGGATCTTCCATATACAAACTTTTGGTATCTATGCTTTGTGTTGCTAAACTCACATAAAATGAATCATCCGCATTTTCTCGGAACAAGTAGCTTGAGCTAATTGCCTGAAACACAATTACTACAATTATTGCTATATCCAGTCCTATTTCTATGCCCTTTTGCTTTTTTAAACTATTAATTGCCTTTTTCCATATTTCTTTTTCTTCTTTTTTCTCTACTATAATAAAACTGCTTATCACCAATACTAAAACGACTGTACATACTATAGAATATGGATATAGAAATGCTAAGTGAAATAGAATAAATGGTAAAGATATGATTTGTACAAGAGCAAACAACGTAATCAATCCAAACATAAATATTTCTGTTATTCTACTTTTTTTAGCATATTTGGCAATTACTAAACCTATTCTATACGTAATAAAAAACATTGCTACGACACATATTATACTTTTTAAAATCATTTTTTTATCCTCTTATTTGTATATTTTTTCTACTGTAATCGATGTTTCTATTACTTGCACTATTTTAATTATGGTTAAGATTTAAAATAGCAATCAATATTTCATCTTGTGATATATCTTTTCTATCTGTCATAAAAATAATACATCGATTGTCATCCTCAAAATACTCATACATTTGTTTTTTGTCCATTTCATTATAGGGATTATCCACAATTTCTCCTGTAACTGGGTCAATCATATAACATATTCCATTTATAGATAGAATATAAGTTTTGTCTTCCTTGATAAGTTCTTCTATGGTTTGGTCATAATCTGTCTTTATTTTACTTCTTTTTTCTACTTCTATAAAACCATCCTGGTTAATTTTATATGTATTTTTTAGGTATTTACTATGATTTAAATCATATACTATTTTATCTTGATCTTTTGGTGCAATATAAATCCCTGTATTTTTCGGAAAACTTTGTTTATTTATTGTATCAATTTCTTCTTTTTTTGGTAACTCATTTTTTATCATACCTGCAAAAGCGACCTTAACATTTAAACTTCTATTTACTGTTAAGATGTTCCTACCATCTGGTTCTTTCACAATTTCATAAATGGCATCCTCTCCTGCCATTTGATACTCTTCTTTTAAAGTCGTTATATTAGCCTCTTCATGATACATTTCGGAATCTTGTCTCATTTGATTATATTCTTCTTCTAATGTATCCATCGTTTCTTGCCTATTTTGATTTTCTTCCTTTTTTGTTTTTTCTATTAGGCTAATAATTAAAATAACACAAACTATTATAATGACTACTGCTATTATTATGCTTTTCTTTTTCATATTTTACCACATTCCTTAGCTTAGATTCCTTTTAACATATTAGTAGTTGCTCTAATATATTTATCTGATAAACCTTTTGCCTCTCCTTCTTGTGTGCTATTTACCTTTGGTAATTCTACTAAAGCTGCTTTTGCTCCTAAATTTTGTCTTGCCCAACCAATTAAATATTGGGTTCCATATTTTCCATACGATTTTGTAGAACAGCTTGGATATTGTTGTTTATAATAATGACAAACTTGCTCATTTCCAATTAATTGATTTTCCCAACCATGCAAATCTACTAATACATTTTTTCCATTTGTGGCTTTACGACTTAATAGAAATTTTCTTAAATAATCTGCTTCATAAGCTTGATATGGTGCTGTTCCATTATAATTTCTAGAATCTGTATATCTTTTATAAGAACTTTCTGTTTGCCAACATCGATTGATGTCAATTCCCTTTCCTACTTTGCTATACAACGTTCTTCTTCCTGGTCCATTATGACTCGTTCCCATTTTTCTTCCATCTGCATTAACTTCTCTTATGATATAAACTGTCCATTTTTTGGCTAATTCCTTATCTTTTCCCGATACTAAGCTTTGATAAAATTTATCTGCTATCTCTACTAAATAAGTTCCATCTCTATTCCAAGAATCCTCAAACCCATGTACACAAAATGTTGCAAACATTACATTGGGTCCACTTCCCCATTTATAATACAACAAATCTGAACCACCTGGTTGTCCTTGCACAATTGCCCCACTAAATCCATAAGTTCCTGTAAATGTATCTATTTTAAAGAAATAATCAATTGTAAGAGATACTGTTACCTGTGTTCCATTTTCTAGTAAGACTGTAGTAGTATATTCTATATCTTCTGTAAATGTTTTTGTATAACAATAGCCATCTCTTTCTAATTTCCAAGTTGGTTTTGTCTCTTGCATTCTGGTTGAAGATAATATTTGTACAATTACTTTATTTCCTATATACATATATCCTACACTAAGTCCATTTGCCTGATTCTTCTCTAATTTCTTCTTTAGTACAATCTTTACATGACTGCTATTTCCCCATTTGTCTTGTACTTCTGTATCATAATTTTGATTACTTGCAAAATCTTTTGTATAGGTTAATTTATCCTCACTCAAATTCCAAGTTGGTTTGTTTTGAGCCATTTCTTCATTTGATTTCATCGTAATGGTTACTGTATCATTTGTGTTGTAGTTATATTCTAATGTTATATTGGGTCCGTTTGTCATCTACTAATTTAACATCAATTAATACCTTTGATTTATTTCCCCATTGGTCTTCTACAATCGTTGTATAAGACCCATTTTGTGTCATATTCTCATTCATATATGTTAATTTATCTTCACTTAATTTCCATGCTTTTTTTGTATCTTTTAATACTTCATCTGAATGCATGATACCAATTACGGTATTGTTTTTTTCATTATATTGATATTCCATTTTGATATTGGGTCCGTTTGTCATCTACTAACTTAACATCAATTAACACATTCGATTGGTTTCCCCATTGATCTTCCACAATGGTTGTATAAGAACCATTTGACGTCATATTACTATTGGTATAGGTTAATTTATCTTCACTTAACTTCCACGCTTTTTTTGTGTCTTTTAATACTTCATCTGAATGCATAATACCAGTTACAGTATTGTTTTTTTCATTATATTGATATTCCATTTTGATATTGGGTCCGTTTGTCATCTACTAATTTAACATCAATTAACACTTTTGCTATATTTCCATACACGTCCTCTACCTCTGTGTAATAAGAACCATTTGATGTCAAATTTTGATTGGTATAGGCTAATTTGTCCTCACTTAATTTCCATGCTTTTTTAGTATCTTTTAAGGGATGATTAGAAATTATTTTTCCTGTTACTGTATTTGCTATTTCATTGTATTGATATTGTATGTTTACCTCTAAATTTTCTAACTCTTCTATTAAATCTTCTTCTATTGCATTTGAATAAGCACTTATAGATACCCCTAATATCAAACATACTAACATTACTAGTCTCTTCTTTTTTAAATCACTTTTCTTTTTCAACTTTTCCTCCTTTCCTTCCACTTTCGTTCTTATTATATCATTCCTCTTACTTTTGAGCAATGGATTTTTATACCAGATTCTTCACTTTTTGTATCTAAGTTTACTATTTATCTTCTACTTTATTTTTCATTTTTTCCACTTGTAGATATCTTAATAATTGTAATTCATAATTCTCTCTATTTTGTTTTACAACAGTATCTAAGATAACACCACATTGAGCAATGATAATAGCAAATATCATAATTCCTGTTGATAATACTGCTGATGGCAGTTTCGTTATATAGTTTGTTTTTGCAAATTCTATAATAACAGGACCTCCTACCATGAAACCAATTACTACAAATAAAAATGAAATAATCCAGAAAAATTGTCTTGGTTTAAAATCTTTAAACATTTTAACGATTGTTTTCAATACTTTTATTCCATCTGAGAAAGTATTGATTTTTGATTCACTTCCCTCAGGTCTTTCTCTAAATATAATTGGGATTTCCTTAATACGAAATCTTTTGTCTAACGCAAATAAAGTCATTTCTGTTTCTAGCTCAAATTTTTGACTCATAACTGGCATATTTTTTACAAAAGTCCTACTAAATACTCGGTATCCTGTCATAATATCTTTTAACTTACAATTAAATAGTAGATTAATAGAGCTTCTTACAATGTTGTTTCCCAATTCATGGAAGTTCTTCTTAATTTCTTTTTGGTAAGTTCCATTAGATAATCTATCTCCAATTGTCATATCAGCCTCTCTATTTACTACTGGCTCCATTAGCTTATGCACAAATTCTGCTGGATAAGTATCATCACCATCTACCATGATATAAATATCAGCATCAATCTCTTGGAACATGGTTCTTACTACATTTCCTTTTCCTTGTCTATTTTCTTTTCTTACAATAGCTCCTGCTTTTTTAGCAATATCAGCAGTTTTATCTTTGGAATTATTATCATATACATATATTTGTGCTTCTGGTAATTCTTTCTTAAAATCTTTTACTACTTTTTCTATTGTAAGTTCTTCATTATAACATGGTATTAAAACTGCTGTTTTCATTTAATTTCCTCCTTTTTTTCTATTTATATATTTTCCAATCTTTGTTTCATCTATCATATAAAACATTCCACTTAAAATTGCAAAAATGCTCATGGCTTGTATTTTATTGGTAAACCAACTATGAATAGAAGAATGTCCTGCAAATGCTAAATACCAAATGTAAGGTACTATTGCTATTCCTATTAATGGTAACCATACTTTCATTTCTTTTCGTTCCCTTTTGTAAAGTAGCAACATAACTAACCAAATTGCTGCTACTACTGCTAAAATATATCTAGCTGTTGGAATATAAAAATAATCAAAATTATTTCTTATCACTTCTAATCGGTTCACAGGATATCTTTCATTTCCATTGACACGAAATAGAAGTTGTTCAATTGCTAATGTCACAGCATCTTTCTTTAGTACAATAGAGGCAATTACCCACTTAGTAAAAAATAGCAATCCATAGCCAATCGCCCATATAACACCTAATTTTATAATAAATCCCATAAAAGACAGAACTTTTTTCTCTCCCTTATTTGCTTTATTTTCTAATAATACAGCTAATACTAACGGAAGTCCTAAGGTTACTAATGGATATGTCAGTAAATCAAAATAAGTTGCCAAGGCTCCTATTGTAAAAAATAGAAATGCTATATATTTTTGAAGATGATGTTTATATAAAACCATAACTGCTATCATGGAAATAAGTGTTACAATAAATATACTACTATATTGTAATGACATTGGAATCAAAGTAATGTACATAAGACAAACTGTAATCGCTAATGCGATTCCATATTTAGTTCCTAATTGTCTTCCTATCATTGTAAATACAATTCCCAATAAGATAATGACTACGAACATTAAAAGATATCTTATTTCTGAATAGTTAAAAAATATTAATAAAGGTCTTAACATCACCTGTATTCCATGCCAATATCTTGAATATTCGTGGTTACTATAGGCTGTTGTTTTTGTATTCGTTTCTAAAGCTGTTATAGCAGATTTGTTGTCCTCATAAAATGAATTTTCAAAGGCTTTTTCTAGGGTTCTTTGCTCTTCATTTTTCCCTTTATTAAAGGCAATGTTTAACATTAATGCATCTGTATGTGTATCTAATGTTGCACTTGGTTGTTGAAAAAAAGGAGAATATCCCACACCTTCTAAACTTAGTTGTCCAATTGATTCAGCAATATGTCCTCTTATATTATAATCTGGTAATAAATAACTACCAAGCATTAAAGCTGAAAATAGCAAGGTTAATCCTAAATAAAAACATAAATATACTAAAACTTTTTTCCCTACTTTTTTCATTTTATCCTCGTTTCCAGTTCATAATTAATAAACCAATAATAATAATACTTGCTCCTATTATTCCTTGTATCGTGATATTTTCTTTAAAAATTACTTTAGATGCAATTAAGGTTAATATTTGTATAAAACCTGTACAAAGTGGTGTAATATAACTTAAGTCAAACATAACTACCATTCTAGTATAAAGAAAGAAACTTCCTATGTAACAAACAAATCCCAATAAACTAATTGGGCTAATTCCAAAATTAATTTCTCCTTCTACCATGGCAAATTTTCCTGTATTTCCTCCTAATTTCATAAGGATTAACCCTGACATCGTTAATAATAAATAAATTCCAATTATGATAACTTGCATTTTTATCTTTCTCCTTTTTTCTGTATTTTCTATCTTTTCCATATTAAAAGTTCTTCCTTCCTACCATTTTATATCAATTTTTAGTGTTTTCGTAATCCATTTATAGGTTGTGATAAAAAATCGAAACATATGAAATACATATATCTTTTTTACAATGGCTAACTTTAAGTTTGCACTATGATGTGTAAGGCAATAAGACAATTTCATATACTTCGTTATTTTCCATTCTGGAAAATTCTTATTGAGGAATGTTACACTGTTTTTATATTCTTCTACAAAGTCACAATTACTGCTTTCTGAGGCTCTTAGCATAAGTGAAATTCCGAAAGTGCAAAAACGCCATCGACCCTAATATTTCTATTTTTTCTTGTCCTTCTTTTTCTGCTTGGTATTGTTTTTTGATTTCTAACATTGCCTCTTGTATCGATTGTATCTCCTCTTTTTTTAATACATTCATAGCCGAACCTTCTCTTACTATGTAGTTATATAAATATTGGTCTATAAAAGATATTTTGCTGGCTTTTTGATAAATTAAACTTAAAAACATCATATCTTCTAGTATTCTTGGTGGTTTTTGTAAATCTTTTATTTGTTTTAATAAAGAAGTCTTGTACAATTTGTTCCACAATGCTGTGTTAATTGCTATCACTTCTTCCCAATTCATATTGCTTTCGATTATCCTATTAGAAGGATATTTCATTTCTTGTGATAATACTTTTCCTGTGCTACCATCTATTCTTTTAAATCCACAAATGGCTATATCTGCTTTATTTTCGGTTATACTTTTATAAAGTTCTTGGGCAAAATTAGGTTCTACATAATCATCTGCATCTATAAAAGTGATATATTCTCCTTTTGCCTCTTTGATTCCCACCATTCTTGCTTTCCAAGCCCCTTCATTTTTCTTGTCAATAACTTTTACGTTTAAATGATTCGTTTCAAATTCTCTTAAAATTTCTAGCGTTTTATCTTTTGAGCCATCATTGATGGCAATAATCTCTATTTCTTGCAATGTTTGATTTACTAAACTCTCCATTGTATTTTTTATGTATTTTTCTGCATTATAAGCTGGTAAAATTACACTTACTTTTCGTATTTGTTCCATGCTATTCCCCTTTTTTCTTCTCTTCATATTCTTTTAATGCTACTGAATGGTTTAATTCTTTAATTTTCTCATTCAATGTTGATATTCTAATATTATTAATAAAGGTCTGTATCAGTAAAAACACCATAACCACTAAAAATACAAAATTGACAGGTGCTATAAATCCTAATTTAGCAGATATCCATTCTACTCCATGGAAAAACACGCTCATAACTATTAAAATGATACTTCCTATCATCCAAATAACTGAGTTTTCTACCTTTAATTTTGCTTGTTTTATTTTGGTTATACATAAAAAACATGAAAACAATGATGCTACAATTAATATTACTCTTAACGTGATTGTCATGATATCCTCCTACTAATTATTTTTCCTTGTTATTGCTCTAATAAAGATAATGGAGAAAAACATATTTATCATGTAATACATAGATTTGATTGGATTTAAATAACTTTCTCCAAATTCTCTTTCTGACATTTCTACTTGTACTTCTTTTAATTTCATCTTTTTCTTTAATAAATAGACTAGTGTATCTGGTTCTGGTGATAAACTAGCATTTGTTATAAATCTCTCTATTACTTTTTGATTAAAAGCTCTCATACCAGAGGTTGGATCTTTTATTGTTTTTCCTGTTATTAATTTGATAATCCCTGTTAGTAAACTACTTCCTAACATTCTCATGCTATGTGGCTTTTTCTTTTCAACAAATCTGGAACCTATAACAATATCATAATTATTTTTTTCTATTTCTTCCACTAACTTTTTTAAATATTTTGCTTGATGCTGACCATCCCCATCAAATTGGATGACCACATCATAATGTTTTTGATAAGCATATTTCATTCCAATTTGTATGGCACTTGTTAGTCCATAGTTGATTGGTAATGAAATCATGTTAAAGTTGTTTTTTTGGCATACTTCTTTTGTATTATCTTTTGAACAATCATTAATGATAATATAATCATAGGTCGTATTTTCCATTATGTCTTTTATCGTTTTTTCAATATTTAATGCTTCATTATACGCAGGTACTATTATTAAAACTTTCATGTTCTCTCCTTAATTAAATTGATAGATATATTGATTTTTTTCTTGATTCTCAAATTTCACTTCTGTGTGGAATTCTTTTTGTATTTGCTCTGATAGTTTGGTATCTGTAAAATAATATTTTACCTTCAAATCTTTTATATTCTGATAAGTTAATCTTACTTCATAGCTATCTTGGGTTAATAGGGTAAACTCTGTTTTATCACTTAATATGATTCCAATATGTGCATATCGATTATAAACTTCATTATATTTTCCTTCTGGGTCAACAATTGTTAACCAGTCAAAATTCGGATAAATATTCACACCATTTAATATATTAACTCCATTTGCGGCTAAATATTGCCCACTCCAATTATACCTTCCTAACCAAAGAGCCTCTTTATCTGATTGATAAATTTCTTGTATTTGTTTTGCAACATTGGTCTTGTAAAAAATGTCTGTTCCTGAAGCAATTGGATTGATGGCTGCACCAGCTAAAATTGCCACAATACACATACTATAACAAAAAGCCTTTTTGTTGGTGCGAATTAGTGTATAAGTCAAAACAAATAACATAAAAAATAATACTTCTAATTTTATTTCTGTAAAAAATGCTCGATAAGTCGAATTTTTTATTAAAACCATTACGATTAATAAGACAATTGCTGAAATGACTATCCCTTGCTTTTTGTTTACAATACTTTTTGTTTCTCCTCTTTTTAATAACATAAAGATTAATAGAATTCCTACTAATTCTAATACTAATTTTGCTCTTTGTGAAGGTGAAAAATATAAAAATGTAATTTGAGCAAAAAACTTATTAAATCCAATAAATATCCATGTAAATAATACTGTATATAACACAAGTAAGGCTATCTCTAAAAATTTATTGCTTCCCTCTTTTTTCTCTTTTTGCTTATTTCCTGTAAAATAATTTACAATTAAGATAAGTAACCCTGTAATTGGATAAATATAACCACTAATTTCACAAGGGTTGTCTATTTTATTTCCATATGGTAAAAATATATTGGTAAATAAAGAAACAAATCGGTCTATTGTATAATCTCCACCTACATCAAATCTTTCTCCTGGATAAACTGTGTTCATCATAACTTGAATATCAGGCCATGCATTCCATACAAAATATGCCAATATTCCCACTATCCCAATTAAAGTTAATCCCATAATGATATAATCTTGTTTTTTTAGTTCCTTCCCCTGTTTTATAATATCATTTAACATAAAAATTACAACTACAAAAGCAAGTGGTACTTGATATGCTGGGTACAAGGCAAAAGCAAATGCTGGTACAGATATAAGCATTCCTATTGCTATTGCAATCTTTTTCTTTACATTCCAATTTAAGTTTTTCATATAGTAATGGAATAATACAATGATTGCCATTCCCCAAATGTAACTATCTACTACTGCTGTACTAAACCACCACATTAACCCGTGGTGCTAATGCCAACACAAACATTCCAGTAATCGATAACAAGTTATCTTTTTTAGTTATGATTCTCATAATTTCAAAGGATACCAATAATAATAAA
>CAPBNZ010000004.1:21343-22827 GCA_948585895.1 uncultured Clostridia bacterium
TAACATCCACCACCATGAAAATCCATAATCTGTTCCAAACAATAAAAATCCCCAAATTAGCGGTTTCGCTATCGTACACAAATCAAATACTGGTCCTGAATTCATTAACACATTAAAATTTCCTTGCATGATATGGTCATTTCGTTCTGTATAGCCATCTTCATTTTTAGTTTGTGCTAAAAAATAGGGTGATTGAACTAACCATTCATCAGAACGAATTTCTCTTGAAATTCCTATTATATTTTTAGCCCCTCCATCTTCCTTTATAAAGTTTGCCCATATATTGGTAGATGCCAAGTGAATTTTACAAAGTACGCCTATGATAAATACAATTGTTATAATAATGAATCTTTTCTGAATGATAAAATCAATTACTTTTTTCACTATCTTTTGATACTTACAGCAAACAAAATAAAATACAACTAATGCTTCTAATCCATATCTAATTACCATTCTAATTACCAATTCTTTATTATACATAAATTGTTCTGATGTTGCCAATTCTAATAAAATTGGTATAAAAATTAAAACCATTGCGATTATAATTTTTTTATGTTTCTTTAACCTCTCTTTTATTTTTTTCATCTCTTTGTTCCTTTCTCTATGAACTCTCCATTTCCAAAATGGTACATTTTTAATGAATTTTATTATAGTTGATTTGTGGAATATCGGTATCTAATCTATAATTAATATTGAAGTATGGATCTCCCTTCCCAATTGTTCTATACCATCTTTTTACAAAAATAGCATATTCTCTTGCAAATCTTTCTTGCTTTTCTTTGTTTTCTGTATCTTCTCCCCTTGATTTAGATTCATAATGATATGCCTCTATAAAAGGATTGTATACAATCAATTGATTTTGTTTTCTTATTTTTAAGCAAAAATCGACATCATTAAATGCTACTTTTAATTTTTCGTCAAATCCTAATACTTTTTCATAATCTTCTTTTTTCACCATAAAACATGCTGCTGTTACCGCACTTAAATCTTGTATATAGGAGATACTGTCTTTTTCTGAAAACTTATCTTTTTCAAACGCTCGATATTTATGTCCTGCTAACCCTCTTATTCCAATCGTTACTCCTGCATGCTGAATTGAATTATCGCTAAAATATAATCTTGCTCCACAAATTCCTATATTTTCTTTTTGTACATACATTAACATTTGCTCTAACCAATCTGGTGTTAGTAATTCTATGTCATTATTTAACATGACAATATATCTTCCTTCTGCCTGTTTTACTCCATAATTTACAATCTTAGAATAATTAAACTCCTGTATTTTCATTTTTACAACTTTTATATTTCTATGATTTCTTTCTAATTCTTTGTAATAAGCAAATGTTTCTTCTTTTTTACTATTATTTTCAACAATAATAATTTCGTAATTTGTATAAGTTGATTTTAAAATGGAATTAATACATTTTTTTAAATCTTCTAAATGGTCCATATTAGGAATTACTATCGATACTTTTTCTCTCTTT
>CAPBNZ010000004.1:22837-52120 GCA_948585895.1 uncultured Clostridia bacterium
ATAATTTATTTTATATTGTCCTTTAAATTTTCCATCTTCTACTCTATCATATTTTTCTCCCATTCTTTTTAAATGATTTTCAATGATTTCTTTTTGTGCTTTTATATCAACTATCTCTTCTTCTTTATGATATAAACATTGATCTATATGCCTTATTTTTGTATCCTTTTCTATTACTCTCAATAATAGGTCATAGATTGGCTCACTTTTATTGATGTTCTCTAATACCTCTACATTTGCTTCTAAAAATTTTGTTTTTATTGTTAAAAAATTTCCAACGTAATTTTTCGACAACATATTATGATAAGCAAAGTGCGGCTTAAACTCTGGGTCTAGTCTTTTTCCTTCTTTAATCCAATCATTATCTGCATAAATAACATTACATTCATTATGCTCAATAAAATCTTGTATCGAAAATAAGGCAAATTCCTGTAGTTTTATCCCTTTACCAACAAATAAGCAATAATCGCTTTCATGTTTTTTTATCTCCTCTTCATATGTTTCTGGTGTAGCAACAATGGTTTCATAATTTCGATAAGTTTGTTTTCCAATTTTTTCTTCTGCTTCTTTATTTGGTAGGATAATTAAGAATTTTGTATTAAGAAAAGAAACATATTTTCTTTGCCTTTCTATTTCTTTTTTATCTGGCTCATTTAATACAATCCATTCTTTATATTCATCTGGAACTGTTCTTTTGTTTTTTATATAATTACGCATTCTTCTTATTTCTGTTTTGATTCCATTTCTCTTGAAACTATTTTTGAAATTTTTTATTTTGCTTTTTAACTGTTTCATATTGCTTCTCTCTTCTCTCCATTTCCCTATCTTTTTATGATTTTCTTGATTACTCTTTTTATCCAGCGATATCCTTTTCTTGCCATTCTATATAGTGTTCCATGGTTATCGATATAAATTGGTTCTTGTTTTACTTCTTCTAAAATCACCTCTCTGGCTTCTTTTGTTGGCTGAAATGCTGGTTTGTTATAGTTTGGATTTATTTCTTTTTCTTTTTGGTAGTCTGTTTCCAACATATCTTTTACTGCTTGTATGAATTGTTCAAATCCTTTTTCTAATGGATAATCCTTCATATAGTTTGTACCAAATTCAGACATTTTTCTACCTTCTTCTGGATTATCTAATAAATACACAATACTACTTGCAATTGCCTCTGGTGTTGGCTCTGAAAGTAAAACCCCTCCATCTGGTAAATCATACAAATTATTTTCTCTATATAATTCTACAACTGGAAGCCCTGCTGCCATCATTTCAAATGGAATTCTAGATGGATTTGAAGCACTCATACAAATTCCAACCTTACACTTATTATATAATTCATTACATTTTTCGATTGGTATAATGTGTAAATTTTCACATTCAAAATCAAAATTTACTTCTGCACTTGAACCATATAAATAAATCTTTGTATTCGGTCTCATTGCTTTTACCAATTTTAATGCTTTTAATCCTATATAATCGCATCTTCTTGGTTTTTCTGGTTGATATACAAAACAAATTGCATTTTCTTTTTCTATGTTCTTTAATGGTTTGTAAATATTGATATCAGCACCAAAATCAAAACTTTCTGCCGAAGTTCCAAATTCCTTTTTCATTTTATACGCTAACCATCTTCCAATGGTTACTGGTAAAAATCCATATCGATAGGAATTTTCTGTTATGATATATTGATCTCCCATTGGGAAAAACCATGGCTCATAATCTTGAATAAAATATGCTTTTTTCTTTGCTGGTAATTTTCTAACAAAATCTATGGTTTGCCAACCAGTTGCAAACATTAAGTCATATTCTTTTTTTAGGTCAAATCCAACATATACTCCTGCTGTACATGGCTCATACCAATTATTAATTTTATCTCTTACTGTTTGGGAAGTAGATACCCCATCTTCTTCCACATAGATATCACATTCATACCCTGCTTTGATTAATGCATTTACATTTTGAATAATTGTTCTATGTCCTCCTGAACCTTTTCCAGGATGCGGGATTACCCAAGCTATCTTTTTCTTATTACTTTCTTGTTTCATTTCTTCTTCCTTTTTTGGTAATAATGGATACATAAAGCTTCTTCTTAATTCTTGTTTTTCTTTTATTTCTTGTGGTAAATCATAAAGCTTAGAAATTTCGTTTTGAATTCTACATATTTCATTCAACTCTATTTCTGCTTTTACATCTGTGGAAACTGAGTTTCCATGTTTTCTGTAATAATTAAGTGACTTACAATTCCAACTAATTTTTCCCTCTTTTAAAATATTATAATAAATATACCAATCCCCTGCTACCTTAAATTCTCCAGCTTCTTCAAATATTTTGGTATAATCTCTTTTTCTCCATATTACACTTGATACATTTAAAATTGTATTGGTTACACTTAAATGATTGATATTTTCTTCTTTTCCTGTCCAAATATAAGAGTGGTTCCATTCCCCTGTTCGACACATATCATATAAATCATCTGATTTCAATCTAATTAGGTTATTGTCACCATCTATTCTTGCTGACTCACAATAAGAAAGAATTACTTCTGAATCACTAAATGGTTTCATTAGTTCTTCTACAAAATTATTTTCTGCACTATCATCTGCTTCTGCAATCCATATAAAGTCTCCTGTTGAAGCATCAAATCCTTTTTTCCATTGCTTAAATACACATCCTCCACTATTTTTCTCATTAACAATTAATTGTACCTTTAAATTTGGATATTCTTTCTTTATTTGTTTTATTTTTTCTTGAATCACTTCTACACTATTATCTGGTGAACAATCATCTAAGATAATTAACTCATAAATAGGATATGTCTGCATTAAAATAGAATCTATTCTTTCTATGATATACTTTGCATAATTATAGTTTGGTACAATCACACTTACTTTTTTAGGATCTTCTATCGCTAACTTTTTCATTGGTTTTTTATATATATTTACTTTTTTCTTCATTCTTTTTTTCCTTCCTCCCTAAAAATGTATCCTTCGTTTATCCCTTTTTCTTTATCACTTTTTTTACTTTTCTTTTGATTCGATTGGTAAGTTTTCGTTCTTGTATCTTTCTATATTGTTCATATTCCTGTCTAATCGTTTCATTTTCCTGTTTTAAATTTTCTAATGCTGCTTTTTGTGCTTCACTTCTTATTTGTGCATTTTCAATCTCTTGCTTGGTTGCATCGATATCAAAATATTTATTTTGACTATAAAAACACCAACTATTGTGATTTCTTATTTTTTCTTGTAATTGATTGTCTAATGCCTCAAATATTTTCCTATATTTTGTCAGTTCATATTTTTCAAACCATTCTTCAATATTAACAAATCTTCTTAATGAAATGGTATACAAGATAGAACGATATAAGATATATTCTGCTGGTAAATTTTCTTCCATCCATTCTTGGTCGAAAAAATAGAATTCATCTTCTAAATAGAAACAATTTTTAAAAGTCATATCCCATAATCCCTTTTTTTGAAAATGCATTTGCTGAATGATTTCTTTATCTTCAATTTCTATGTTATATTTAGCAAACACTGTATTTTCATAATTTACTTCTTGATAGGTATTGTTTTCTAATATTTTTCTATATTGTTCCATTATATGGTCTACTAAATCTTGGTCTTTGTTTTCTAGTGCTTTTACTATAACATTATTTAACAATTTTTCTTGCTTCATGTACTTGCTTTTTATGTTTCCATTTTCCACATAATCGACTGTTTTTATCTTATTTTCTTTCATATAATCTATGTTTTCTTTTATGTTATCATAATGTTTGTGTGCCTTTTCATTTACGATTTCCTTTTCTACATATTCCTCTGTTATTTTAGTAATTAATCGATAATTTTCCTTTCTCATATTATTAAAAGATATATATTGATATTTTATTGGCATTTCCTGTTTACTAATTTCCATAAGAAATGAATTTGCAAAAAATGAAAACATCTCTTCTTCACTTTTTAAAATTTCTCGAAATACATCGATTTCATTCATGATAATAGTAGAATTTTCATTACAATAAGCATCATACTTGTCCACACTGTTATATTTAGCTTGTTGCTTATCTGAGAAAATAACATTTGGAATCCTATAATCTGGTAGTGGATAATAAAAATTAGCTTTATAATTTATATTTTCTAATTGTTCCTTGATTTTACTTTTGGTAAAGCATTCCATCCTTTGTGGTTCGTCACTATATCCAGTTAAACTTTTGAATTTTTGGTTTAACATGTTTTCTGGGTTTCCAGCAAAATATCTTAATCCAAATTGATTATCAACAGCCACTAAAAATTTTCCATTTTGCTTTAAATTTGATTCTAACATTTTAAGAACATCCATCAATTTTATATTTTTGCCAATAACTTCTTTTAATCTTGGCATAATTCCTATTAACACAATATAATCAAATTTCTTTTGTAGTTTTATTTCTTGCAAATTTCCAACTATAATTTCTAAATTTTCTTCTTTTTCATATCTTTTAGCAATTGCCTTCGCTTTTTCTAAATTTGGCTCTGTTGTAATAACTTCCTTGGTTTTAGTCGTAAAAATTTGTGTTATCTGCCCTAAGTCACCACCTATTTCTAAAACTTCATCCTCTTTTTTAAAAGGATACCAATTTAATATATTTTGACTACAACTAGATAAGTAGTAAATTTCTTTATCTGTTATCATTTCATCAAAATTTTCTTCATAATCATAATTTGAAAACTTTTCAATATATTGATGGATTATTTCCTTTTCTGCTATTTCTATTTCCTTTTCTTTTTTGTAAAATTCTAAATTTAACTTCAAAATTTTTCCCCTTTATTTTTTTATTTTTGTCATGATATCTCTGATTGGTTTTGTTATTTTCCACGACTTTGATGTCATTACTTTTCTAAGCTCTTCTTTTAATTGATTGTTTTCTTCTGTTAACATAGCATTTTCCATTTCTAATTTCATATTTTTTTCTAAGTCATTACCAATTAATACTGAATTAAATTCTTTCGCATTTCTAAGGTTAAATTGTACTGTTACATCAATTGGTTTGGTTATCATATAGCCTCTTTCCATTAACCATTTATTCAATATCTTTATTAAATCTTCTTTGGTATCTACTTTCTCATTTGTTTGGTTCATGCTAATTAGCCTTTTTTGATAATCTTCTGCTAATTGTGGTTTTTGTAAAATGGCATGATAGGCAAGTGCATAAAAATATTCTTCTCTTGATATGGTGTAAAATCCTTTTTCATGGTATACTCTATTTTTTAAAATATCTGTTTCCATTTTATAATAATAGTAATTGTCTCCTACATACCTTAAATCAAAAAATGCAAACTTTTCTTCTACTTTTACTTTATAATGTACTCTATTTTCCTCTTGAAATACTTTTTGCCCATTTAATAGATAGGCAGCATTCTCACAGGAATCACAAATAATATCAATATCATTGTGTTCGTTTACATAGATTTCTTCTGGTAAAGTTTCATAATTTCTAATGATTGCATAATTAATACAATTATTTAATATATAAAACATTTCTTTTACTGTTGAAAAACCTTCTGCTCCTATTAAATCCGTTTTTAAATTTTCTATTTTTACCTCTTGTTCTCTATTGATACTTTTTACATAATCTTCTATGTTTTTTCCTAATAATAAGGTCAAGTCATGATTCGTTTCTACTTCTGAATTAGTTCCATGTACTTTATGCCCTCCCCCCGTCATTTCTCGATACTGTTCTTTTTTATCAAACATATTGACATTTACTATTTGAATTCCTTTACTCGTTTGTCTTCTTTCATATTTTGGATTTTCTACTTCTACAATAACAAGTAAAAAATCTCCCTTTCCACAGTGTTCTTCTTTATAAGAATTAGGTGGCAAATTTGTTCCATAAAACCTTGATAAATTTTGGGCAAAATACTTTTGACTCCAAGTCATGTTATATAATCCTATAACATGAAAACTTCTCTGAATATCTTCTAAAATTTCTTTTTCTTTGTCTCTCGATTTTTCCCATAATATAAATAAATGTACTTCTTTCATACTTCCCTCTCCGTTATTGTTTTCTCTTAAAAGTTGACTAAAAATTATTTTATTTCGGAAAAATAGGCTTGTGTATTTAAATCATAAAAGCCAACAAATTTTTTGGTTGACATTACTTCAAATATCATTAAATCATAATTCCTATTTAAAACAACAATTTCCCCATTATAATCAAATTTACTACAACTTAATGATAATGTATATTTCCCAGGTGCTAATCTGAATTTCTGTCTAAATTCACATATATAGCTTTTTCCTTTTTCACAATTTCCTGTATAATAATCTAAATAATTTGTATTGGTTCCACATATTTCCTTTCCTTGAAAATCTTTTATCGTCATAGAAAATGTTGGACACTCAACCTCTTCATTAAACCTTGCTTTTAATTTTACAATAGTTTCTTCTTCACTATCAATTATACTAACAGGTTCCCCTTTGCTATTAAACATTCCAAAGTCATATATTTCCGCTTCCTTATTCCCATATTGAATAACATCTGGATTAATATTAAAATATTTCTTCCATTCTACTTTTTCGTCATTTACTCCTAATATTCCTGTTACTGTCTTTTCATTTTTGTTATCTTCTATCTTTTCTTCTTTTGTCTTTTCTTTTAACATTCCAGTAATCAACTTTTTATAATTTTCTACCCCTTCTTTGACTCCTCCATCAAAAATCTTGCATCCCTCATTCATGATAATAGCTCTATTACAATTATTTAAGATATCGTTTATGCTATGTGTTACAAATAATATGGTTTTATTTTTCTTCTTTAATTGTTCAAACTTTTTAAAACACTTTAACTGAAATGCCATATCTCCTACTGATAAAACTTCATCTACAATCAGAATATCTGGATCCACATTAATTGCACATGCAAATGCCAACCTAGCAAACATACCAGAAGAATACGTTTTTACTGGTTGATATAAATGGTCTCCAATATCAGCAAAATCAATAACATCTTGCTTGGTTTCTTCTATTTTTTGATTGTTTAACCCCATAACTTGCCCATGTTGATAGATATTTTCTTCTCCTGTTAATTCTGGGTTAAAAGCTGCCCCTAGTTCTAACAATGAACTGATTTTTCCATTTACCTTTATGGTTCCTGCTGAAGGACTTACTACTCCTGTTATCATTTTTAATAAGGTTGATTTGCCTGCACCGTTTTTTCCTAGTATTCCAACAGATTCTCCCCTTCGTATTGTTAATTCTAAATCCTTTATGGCACTAAATTCTGTGTGTTTATTTATATTGGGGATTAATGTTTCTATTAATCTGTCTCTTTTTCTTTCAAACATTTTATAATTTTTACATAGTCCTTTAATTTCTATTGCAATTTCGTTTTCCTTCTTCACCTAAACTGCTCCTTTCCTACTTATAACCTGTTTTATAATACATCTGCAAAATCCTTTTTACTTTTTTTAAAAATATAATTCCCCCATAGAAAGATACCAATTGTAATCACCCAAAATACTATGGTATAAATCCCATGTCCTTGTGTTACAATATTTCCACCCATAAAGCTATTTCTGTAGGCTGTTACTAAATAAGTAAATGGCATACATTCCATAATTTTAGTAATCGTTTGATGACCTGAAAGCATTGAAATGTCCCAAACAATTGGTGTTGCCCACATTCCTAATTGCATAATAATTCCTAGTAAATTTAAAAAATCTGGTACAACTGTTGACAACGCTGAGGTAAATCGAGTAAATGCAATTAAAAAACAATAAGCAGCTATGATAGCATATAAGGCTAATAATATATTGGGTTGAAATCCAAAAAATATACAAACTACTGCTGATATTAAAAAAAGAAACAAAGCTACAAACGAATTAGCCAATATGGAAATAATTGGAATAATATCTACTGGAAATACTACTTTTTTTACTAAATAGCTATATCCTCTTATAGAACCACTTGCCCCAATAATTCCATCATTTAAACACATCCACATTGCCATTCCTGGCATAAACCATACAACATAAGGTGCTCCCTCTGGTCCTGATTGTTTAAATATAAATTGAAAAACAATTACATACATAATCATAAATACAAATGGTTGTAAAAATCCCCATATACTTCCTAAACTTGTATTGGCAAATCGATTTCTAAAATCATTTTTTCCTAATTGCCCTATTAACTTTTTATTTTTCCATACTGTTTTTATAAATTCCATTTTTGTCTCCCTTCTCTACCTTTTCTTCATTAATTTTAATCCGAAATATCTTACCTTAAATGCTATCTTAGCTAAGCATGGCAGATTCATAATAAAAAAATTTTCTATATAATATAACAAAGTTTCTGTTCGATATAATTGGTGAAATACACCCCATTTTCTAAAATTAAAGTTCTTTCTATTTTCTATCTTTTTAAAATATTCATATGCTTTTACGTTTAATTTTTGTATGTCTTTTGGAAACTTATCGTTATTTTCAACATAGGTTATAAATATTCCTAGTTTCACTTGTATAAATAGATTTCTTACTTCTTCTAATGTTTTGAATTGATGCGATATTTTTTCTGTCCCTACTTGATTATTTCCATGTTGCCTATATTTAATATATTTTTCTGGCACATAGGCTAATTTTCCTTCTAATCCTGTTATTAATCCCAACCAATGGTCATGAATTAAATATTTTGAGTTTGTTGGTATAGGAAGAACTTTTTCTATGCCTTCTTTTTTTGCCATAACGGTACATCCTGTTACACAATTGTATAAATAGTTTAATTGGTAGCTATGAATGTATTTTTTAATTTTTCGATTTAATTTCATAAAATCACCAAATGATGGATAGATTTGTTCCAAATCTTGGTTTACTACTTCTAAGTCACCAAATACTAAATCTGCCTGTTCTCTTTTTAATACTTCATATGTTTTTTCTATTTTTTCTGGCAACCATACATCATCTTGATCAGATAACATATAAATGTCACTTTCTACTTTTTTTAATAAAAATTCAAAATTTTTAATATAACCTATATTTTTAGGCTGATAATAGACCTTTATTCTTTTTTCTTTTTGTTCATATTGTTCTAGAATTTTTCTAGTTCCATCTTTCGAACTATCATCAGAGATAATCAAATTTATATTTTTATATGTTTGATTTAAAATACTATCTATTTGTTCTTTTATATATTTTTCTCCATTATAGGTTGTCAATAAAACATCAATTTTCTCTTCCATATATTCACCTACATTTTTTGACACTTTTTTGTTTATTCTATCTTCAAATAGGCATTTTGTCAATTGTTTTGACTATAATCTATAAATTAAATATCCTAGGATTGGCAAATGAAAAATAATAATTTCCTTCATCATCTTTTTACCTAAATTTTTACCTGATAAAAACCTAAAATATTGAATTATGTGTGTATTTATGTATTTGGATTTTTCTAAATTTTCATAATATTGAATTAGTTTTTCTAAAAACTTCTTATGTTCTTCTTTTTGCACATAGGTCATACACATATTTGTTCCATCTAAATAAGCTTTTCTTATTACTTTTTCTTTTCTGTATTTCAAATAACTTTGATAATTTTTCCCATTTTCTTCTTTCCATCTTGTCAAATTTTGTGCTAACTTTCTTCCTCCAAATACATTTTCCTGATGAAGACGATAACCAAATAGTGGTTCTTCTATATAAGCCATACCTTTTCCCTCTCCTGCTAGAAAAGAAGCTAGCCAATCATGTGCTATTACTTCATTGGTAAATGGTAACATTTTACTTTTTACAGTATCTGTTATCATTTGCGAACATCCTATTCCAATACATCTTGTTAACATTAGTTTATTTTTTCCTTTTATAAGTGGTACATTTTTATATTTAAAATAACTCTTTTGTATCATATTACCATTTTCATTTATTTGATTGGCATTACAATAAACTAAATCCACATCTCTTTTTTTAATCATTTCTACACTTTTTTCTACTTTTTGCGGATACCATATGTCGTCATGATCTGCAAACATAATATATTGTGCATTTGCTTGTTCTAATAAAAATTCAAAATTTTTGTTGTAACCTAAATTTTTCTCTTGCCAATATAAAATAATTCGTTTGTCCTTTTGTTTATATTCTTTTAATATATTTCTAATTTCTTCTTTTTCAGAAAAGTCATCACTAATTAATAACCTAAAATTTTTATAGGTTTGTTTTAAAATACTTTCTATTTGTTGTTTTAAATATTCTATGTTAGTATTGTAGATGGCTAATAGAATATCTACTTTTTCGTCCATTTGTTCCTCCTTTTATTTTCAAATTTTATCATTTGTTCCTATAAAAATCAAGTCTAACTCATATTTTGAGATATAGAAAAGTTGACCAAAGGAACTTTTCCTCTTGGTCAACTCTTTTTTATTTAAATTGATTGTCAATTTCTTTTAAGATAACATCATGTGCACTTCCTTCTGCAATACTTATTTCAGACACTAATGTTAATCTCGCTTTTTCATGTAATTCTGGGATAGTAATACATCCACAATTACACATTGTTGATTTTATTTTAGCTACCGTAATTGCTAGATTATCTTTTAGGCTTCCTGCATAAGGTATATAAGAGTCTACCCCTTCTTCAAAAGAAAGTTTTTTAGCTCCTCCCATATCATATCTTTGCCAATTTCTAGCTCTATTAGATCCTTCTCCCCAATATTCTTTTACAAATGCGTTTCCTTTTTTGATTACTCTTGTTGGGCTTTCATCAAATCTTGCAAAGTATCTTCCCATCATTACAAAGTCTGCTCCTAAAGCAAGAGCAATTGTAATATGGTAGTCATGTACAATTCCACCATCTATACATAATGGTATATAGATTCCTGTTTTTTCAAAATAAGCATCACGAGCTGCTGCTACATCGATTAAAGCTGAGGCATTTCCACGTCCAATTCCTTTTGTTTCACGAGTGATACAAATTGAACCACCCCCTACACCTATTTTTATAAAATCTGCTCCTGCTTCTGCTAAATAACGAAATCCCTCTGCATCTACTACGTTTCCAGCTCCTATTTTTACGTTATCCCCATATTTTGCTCTTACAAAATCG
Organism: uncultured Clostridia bacterium; assembly: GCA_948585895.1. Taxonomy (GTDB): domain Bacteria; phylum Bacillota; class Clostridia; order TANB77; family CAG-508; genus CAG-269. The sequence continues at coordinate 33,902 of CAPBNZ010000004.1, forward strand.
ATTGTGTTTTTTTGCCAAATAGAGTATCCATCAGAAGAATCCATACAAATTAAATCTACTCCTGCTTCTACTAAAGCTGGTATTCTTTCTTCATAATCTCTCGTATTAATTCCAGCTCCTACAATATATCTCTTATTTTCATCTAATAAAGAATTTGGATTATTTTTTCTCTCTTCATAATCTCTTCTAAAAACTAAGTATTTTACTCTTTCCTCATCATCTAAAATTGGTAAACATGCAATTTTATTTTCCCAAATCATGTCATTTGCTTCAGATAAGCTTATTCCTTCATGTGCCCAAACTACTTTCTCCTTTGGTGTCATGAATTTATCAATTGGTTCTTCAAAGTTATCCCTAGATATTCTGTAATCTTTGTCTGTTACTAATCCTACGAATTTTCCTCTTGCTGTTCCATCATCTGTAATGATAACCGTTGAATGTCCTGTCTCTTCTACTAGCTCAATTACTTGCTTTAAGGATGTCCCTGTTTTTACATTAGAATCACTTACTACAAATCCTGCTTTGTGTTTTTTTACATGTCTAACCATTCTTGCTTGTGATTCAATGGATTGTGACCCATAAATAAAAGCCACTCCTCCTTCTCTTGCTAGTGCAATTCCCATTTCTTCCCCAGATACAGATTGCATAACTGCTGATACCATGGGTACATTTGCATAATATTTCGCTTCTTCTCCTTTTTTATATTTTACAAGTGGTGTTCTTAAGCTTACATTACTTGGTATACATCTTTCATCTGTTAAATTTGGTAATAATAAATACTCATTCAATGTTCTTGAAATATCTTCTACAATTTTTGCCATTTTTCTTTCTCCTTCCTTTTTCTTAATCAATTTTACAAAACTAAACGTTGTATAAATCTTGGTTTGGTAACAACTGTTTTTATGCCATTGCTGAATTGTTATCAACTATACTGAGATTTTTAAGACCAATGCTTGTTATCCTATCAATATACATTAACATATATACAGTATAGCACATCAAATAATAATTGTTTTTCAAACTTATAAAAATAAGATGTCTTATATACATCTTCTGCCATTTATTTATTTTTTTATTATACTATATAAATTCATTTTTGTAAATAGGTAAAATAAAATTTAAGCCCTAATGATTTTGGGGACGGAGAAAAAAATCATGATTCATTATTGGCAATAATAAATCATGATTTTTTTCTCCGTCCCCAAAATCATTTTATTGTTCTACTGGGTAAACGCTTACTTGCTTTTTATCTCTACCTTTTCTTTCAAATTTTACAGTTCCATCTACTAATGCATATAGTGTATCATCACTACCTTTTCCTACATTTGTTCCTGGATGCATTTTGGTTCCTCTTTGTCTAACTAAGATATTTCCTGCTAAAACAAATTGACCATCTGCTCTTTTTACTCCAAGACGTTTAGATTCACTCTCTCTACCATTATGGCTGCTACCTTGACCTTTTTTATGAGCCATGCTTTCTCACTCCTTTCGGTTTTCTCTCACTCTATATTGGTTCGATTTTCTTTCTAAATTTTGTTTTAAGCTTCTACTTTTTCAGTAGCTTTTTTTGTTTCTGCTTTTTTAGCAGCTGTTTTGATAGATGTAATTTCTACTTTTGTGTATGGTTGTCTATGTCCTTGTTTTCTTCTGTAGTTCTTTTTAGCTTTCATTTTGAAAACAATGATTTTTTTAGCTTTACCATGTGAAACTACTTTTCCTTCTACTTTTACACCTTTTACATAAGGATTTCCGATTTGTACTTTTCCTTCGCTGATTTGCAGGAAATTTTCCATTATCAGATACGAAAACTACGTTATCAAATGTAACGGTTTTTCCTTCCTCTGCATCTAATTTTTCAAAAAATACGACATCTCCTTCTGCTACTTTGTATTGTTTTCCACAGCTTTCAATGATTGCGTACATTTAAAATGCACCTCCCTTATTTGTATACTCGCTAATCCTTAATTTTCAGGCAATTAACTCTTTTAGTTAATGTTTAGATGCCTTGACTAAGCGGATTACAGTTTTTGATTTTATCATAATTCTATTTGTTTGTCAATTGTTTTTCTAAATTTTCCAAGGCTCTTTTTCTATGACTCATTGTATTTTTTTCTTCTTCTGACAATTCTGCATAAGTTTTTCCGTTCTCTACTTCAAAAATTGGGTCAAATCCATATCCATTTTTCCCCCTTGGCTGATTAGCTATTTTGCCTTCTATTTCCCCTTTAGCTACTATACACTCTCCTTTTTCGCAATAAGTAATAATGCTTATAACTCTTGCTCTTCTTTCTTCTCCTACTAAACTTTTCATTTTTTCTAGTATGGCTTCATTCCTTTGTTGTTGTGTTGCTGTTTGTCCTAAAAATCTATCTGTGTATACACCTGGCCATCCATTAAAAGCTTCTATACATAATCCAGTGTCATCTGCTATACATGGCATATTTGTTATCTTGGCTATTTCTATAGCTTTTTTCTTGGAATTTCCTTCTAGCGTCTCTTGGTCTTCTTCCACTTGCATTTCACAGTTTACATCTTTTAACGATAATAACTCATAATTTTTTATTATTTTTTTCATTTCCTTTAGTTTTCCTGCATTATTAGTTGCTACTACTATTTTTTTCATTCTTTCCTCCTTTTATATTTGATTTATTTTCCGAAATTCATGAACAATTTTTATAAAGTTTTTATCTCCCTAAAGGGTCTGTTTTTTACTTTCATCCCTTTTAAAAAATGTAACATAAAATAATAATTTTTGCAATATTCTTGTACTTTTTCTTTAAACTTAACAGCCCATCTATCTCATTAAAAAATATTATATTTTCTTGCCTCATATTTTGTCCTACTTTTTTAATGCCTTCTAAAAATGAAAAAAAGGGGCTTACAAAAGTAAGTTTTTTCCCCTCTAAAAAGCTTTGCTTTTTACTTCATTCCAACAGCTCAACGAAATATGTTTCGTCAAAATATTGCTGATAGTTCAACAATTCTTTACATGATTCATAAATTGTTGAACGTTCTACTCCTTTTTATTTATTTTTCAAACTTTTTTATTTCACTTTTTTATAAATGCTTTCACAACATTTGCAAGTAATCTTCATTTCATAACTAGCCACTTTTTTATCTAATATTGTAATTAAAGGCTCATTATCTTTTGGACAACAAAATCTATTTTTTATAATAACCAATGTATCATTACTATTTTTTCCTATCTCACTATCTTCAAAATCCAATAATGCACTTCCAATACTGCCACAATTACATTTATATTTTAATTCTAGTTTATCATAAGTTGAATAACATAAATATCCTATATTCTCATTACATTTCTCACAATACATCCATCCACCATAATTAGTTGCTAATCTTGTATTTACTAATTCTTTATTTTTTAATATTCTTGGCATAACTTCAACTCCTATCAAAATTGTAATTTATCTATTTAGTAATAACTGGCTTTCCTTCACTGTCCAATAAAACTGTCATTCCTCCAGAATAACCATTAAAACAGAATACATAATTTACTCCTGTTTCTTTATCAACCCAAATTTCCATTCCATTTAATTTTCCCTGAGCATATGTTTTCTCAAATCTTTCTTCTTTCTTTCCCATAATATTTCGCCCTTCATAATTCTAATTTAGCGAATAGTATGTGCTGTAATAATTGTATAACTATATGAGTTAATAGTCATTTTTATATTATCAATTTCACAATACCAATTCTTGCCTTGCTTATAGATATTACAATTTTCATCTAAAATTTTATTTTTGCAATATTCTACTACATCATTACTATCTAATTTAAGATTTTTCTTAATTCTATCCATACCCATTTCAGTAGTATGTACTCTATCTATATTGACTAACAATATTTCTTTATTCACTTATACTCACCTCCATATATTGTAATTTGTACTATTGCTTATCTTTCCAAAAATTATAAACTATATTAGAGAGTTCATTTGGATTATCAATATTAACTTCATGCGATGAATTGCTTATTACTTTAAATTCGCTATTTCTTATATTATTATTTAATAATTTCGCACTTTCCATATTGCCATTATCTTTAGCACCACATAAAATTAAACTTTTACATTTTATCTTCTCCAAATCCTTTACAATATTAAGATTTCTCATTGAATTAACTAACGTAATAAATTCGCTTTTAGAACAACCCATTTTTTCAAATGCTGACTTTGGCATGATATGAAATATTAAACTTTGTACCTTAAAAAGTGCTTTTGGTATTTTATATGGAATACCAATTAAAATAATAGAATTTACCTTTTCTGGATGTTCTTTTACAAAGTCTAATGCTAATATTCCACCTAATGAAAGACCACACAAATTAAGTCTGTCTTTCTGATTATGGCAAAAATCCGAAAAAGCATTATACATCATTCTATAATCTTTTAAAGGATTTTTAGTTATTTCAAATAAATTTGGACATATTGTATTTATCCCATTTTTCTTTAAATATACATTCATATTATTCCAACTTTGATTATCTTGTCCTAATCCGTGTATAAGAACGTTTTTCATAACTTTTTCCTTCCTATTTGAATTATAATCTGTAGTTATTTTCTTAAAGTAATTTTTTAATCTTCTAATATTCAATAATCAGTTCTATTTAGCATAACCTATTTTCCATTGTGAAATGTTTGAGCCTTATCATAAGTTTCTAGTACATTGGATGGAAGTTCATTTCTTATTTCTTCCACTTTAGTTCCTTCATCTTTATCAAAGATAAAAAAATTCCTATAACTAATCAAATCTTAGTTATAGGATTCTGTACATTCATATAAAACACTTAAAATTATATGCATTGGTGCAGATGGCCGGAATCGAACCGGCACGGTTTATTCAACCGCAGGATTTTAAGTCCTGTGCGTCTACCAGTTCCGCCACATCTGCATATTTTTTCAAATATTTTATATAGCTCTTAAAATTTGTGTGTTCTTTTGTTTTTACAAATTTCAAATTTTTTTAATGTACTATTATACAAGACTTTTAAGAATTCAAGTTTAAAAAAATTATAATTTTCTAGGTCTTGTATATTCACCAGCTCAACTACATCTATCCAGAATGTGTACTGGTTTGTTTAACAACAATTGATATTATAATATGTTGTTATTTTTTTGTCAATACATTTTCTTTATTTTTTCAAAATATTTTAAAAAAGTCCAGTTGGTATTTCTCAACTGGACTTTTTCTTAGTTATTGGTTCCTGTACCATCAAATGGTATAAATTTGTTTACAATACTTTCTGGTTGTATTTCATCCGCTCTAAACATCATAAATGATGTGTTTATCTTATTCTCAACCATCTTTTCTACTTCTTCTTGTGATGCATGCTCTGCTAATACTAATTCGCTCACTAATATTTGTTTTGCATTGTTTAACATTTTCTTTTCTCCAGTTGATAATCCTTTTTCTTTTTGTTTAAAACTCAAATTTCTTACTACATCAGCCACTTCATAAATGTCTCCACTTTTCATTTTATCCATATTATCTCTGTATCTCTTATTCCAATTTTTATCCATTTCTGTCTCGTCTTTTTCTAATATACCAATTACTCTATCTGCCGAACTTTTATCTATAATATTTCTTACCCCTACTGTTTCTGCCTTGGCTGTTGGTATCATAACCTTTACCTCTCCTGGCATTTTCAATATGTAATAAGATTGTTTCTCTCCTAAAATATCTTTTTCTTCTATTGAATCGATAACCCCTGCTCCATGCATTGGGTATACTATTTTGTCTCCTACATTAAACATGTAAGTCAACTCCTTTCAGTGCTTTACTATATTCGGCAAAAAAAGATAATAAAGTTATGTCAATATAATAACATTTAATAACTTTATTGGATTTTTCAACCATATTTATTATACAACAAAAAATGGCAAAAGTCAAAGCCCTTACCATTCATTTTTTATGTACATTTGGGTTCTATCCCTTTATTCTCTAAGTAAAAAATTTTTTCAACTTTTTTATTTACTAGTTGAACCAAATCCTCCTACTCTTTCTCCTTGTGCATTATCATCATCTGTTATTAGATATTTCTGGAACATAGCTTGTCCTATGGCTTCTCCTTTTTGGATGGTAATATCTTCTTCTTTTATATTATAAAAGGCAAACATAAAATGTCCATCATTATCTGGATTTTCATAATAGTCTTTGTCAATTACCCCTACACTATTTGCCATAATTAATCCTTTTTTCTTTGGATTAGAACTTCTATTATATAATAACATAACTTCGTCTTCTTGCATATAGGCCTTTAATCCTGTCTTTACTAGTGTTGGATTCATTCCCTTTTTAAAACTTGGTATGATTACCTCTTCTGCTGCTTCTATATCATAACCTGCTGAATATTTTGTTTTTCTGACTGGTAAATTAATCCCTTTATCTTCAAATCCTTTTGCTATTTCAAATCCTCTTACTTTTTTCATTTTTTCCTCCTTGTTGTATTCCATAAATTTTTATTATTTTTTCATAAAACATTTTAATTGTCAATACGTAACATTTATTTTTTCGACAAAATATAATATAGTAATGTTTCTGTTCACACTTGTTCTTTTCTTATAGAAGTTTACGGTAAAAAATAATAAATACACCTTAATTTAATAGCACAAGATAACAGAAACACATTAACTGCTATTATGGGAGGCTCAAAATATATGAAATCAGAAGTAAAAACATTGAATGACTTACCTTTAAATACCAAAGGTTATATCAAAAACTTAGATTGTAGTGGAACTATTAGGAGGAGATTGTTAGATTTAGGATTTGTAGAAGGTGCTTGTATTACCCCTGTCCTAATTAGTCCTTCACAAGACCCTCGTGCCTTTTCAATTCGTGGTACTTTAATTGCTGTTCGAAAAGAAGATGCTAATTTCATAAATATTAATTTTTAATCATAGTATATAATTATAAAATATGAATTCTGGAGGTTATATATGGGACTTACAAAATCCTCTACCGGAAGTCATTTATTACTAGATGACTTAGAATCTTTAAAAGATAACTCTGATTATGTCATTGCTTTAGCAGGGAATCCTAATGTAGGTAAATCTACTATTTTTAACAGTTTAACTGGTATGCACCAACATACTGGAAACTGGCCTGGAAAGACAGTTAGTAATGCTACTGGTAATTGCATTTATGAAGATACTAATTTTCTTTTTGTTGATATTCCTGGAACTTATTCCATTATGTCAAATTCTGAAGAAGAAGAAATTGCTAGAGACTATATTTGTTTTGGGCATCCTGACTGTACCATTATTATAGTTGATGGAACATGCTTAGAACGAAATTTGAATTTAGTTTTCCAAACGATGGAAATTACCAATAATCTAGTTGTTTGTGTCAATTTGTTAGACGAAGCAAAAAAGAAAAAAATACATATTGACTTAGACAAATTATCAGAAGAGCTTGGTGTCCCTGTTGTTGGAACTATTGCTAGAAAAAAGAAGACTTTAGACTTATTAATGGATACCATAAAAAAAGTATGCACTCATGAATGTAAACCAAATCCTAAGAAGATTTCCTATTCTAAAATAATTGAAGATAATATATCTAAACTTCAAAATGTTTTGGAAAATGATTTTTTACTCTCTTCAGATTTATCTCGTTGGATTAGTTTAAAACTAATTGATGACGAAAAAAAAATTTTACATTCAATTGAACAAAATCTAGCTATTAATTTATTAGAAAATAATACGATTCAAAATCTAAAAAATGCAATACATTCCGAATTGAAAAAAAATGGTATTTCTAAAAATAACTTTAAAGACCACATTGTATCTGATATTATGCACAAATCAGAGGAAATTTGTAAAAAAGTATGTCTGTTTGAAGATGAAGATTATTCTAGCAGAGACAGAAAGATTGATAAAATATTAACCTCAAAAAAATTTGGTATTCCAATTATGCTTTTATTTTTAGGTATTATTTTTTGGCTTACAATTATTGGGGCTAATTATCCTTCTCAAGCTTTATTTAGTATATTTGCTTGGTTACAAGAGAAGCTAATTTTAGGTGCTAAATTTTTGCATCTTCCAGAATGGCTTTCTTCTATGCTAATTTCAGGAGTTTATCAAACTTTAACCTGGATTGTCTCTGTAATGCTTCCTCCTATGGCTATCTTTTTTCCTCTCTTTACAATCTTAGAAGATTTAGGCTATCTTCCTAGAATTGCTTTTAATATGGATGGCTTTTTTAAAAAGTGTTGTTGTACTGGTAAACAAATGATTACTATGTGCATGGGATTTGGTTGTAATGCTGCTGGAGTAGTTGGATGTAGAATTATTGATTCTCCTCGTGAAAGATTAATTGCTATTTTAACAAATAATTTTGTACCTTGTAATCGGAAGATTTCCTTTTTTAATTGCTATTGCTACAATCTTTATTGCTGGTAATATGCAAGGATTTAGTAACTCTATCCTTTCCACCCTTGCTGTTATCTTTGTCATAATATTAGGAATTTTCTTTACTTTAATTATCTCAAAATTATTATCAAAAACTATTTTAAAGGGTGTTCCCTCTTCCTTTGTACTAGAATTACCACCTTATCGAAAGCCTCAATTCGGAAAAATCCTAATTCGCTCCATCTTCGACCGAACTTTATTTGTATTAGGAAGGGCTATTTGTGTTGCTGCACCTGCTGGACTTATCATTTGGCTATTTGCTAATATTGGGATTAATAATTCAAGTTTACTTGACTTAATTGCTAATTTCTTAAATCCTTTTGCTAACTTAATGGGATTAGACGGTTATATTTTAACTGCCTTTATTCTTGGTATTCCAGCAAATGAAATTGTATTACCAATTATTTTAATGTGTTATCTTGGTAGTAATTCTTTAATAAATATAGAAGATACTTTTTCCATTAGCCAAATTTTAATCTCACATGGTTGGACGATATTAACAGCTATTAATGTTATGTTGTTTACTATTTTGCACTATCCATGTGCTACTACTCTTTTAACAATAAAAAAAGAAACTAGAAGTTGGAAGTGGACTTTTCTTAGTTTTTTACTTCCTACCATTTGTGGTATTTTAGTTTGTATGTTTACTAATTTAATTTATCACATAATAATATGAAACAAAAGGGACAGGTCTCTTTTGTTTCATCCTTTTATTTCTTTTCTCTAAATTTTTTTAACATCTCTTAACTAGATTTATGAAACAAAGGGGACAGATCTTTTTTGTTTCATCCTTTTATTTCTTTTCTCTAAACTTTTTTAACATTTCTTAACTAAATTCATGAAACAGAAAAGATCTGTCCCCTTTGTTTCATTTTTCCTATATTTTTGTTTTAATCTTCAAAATTAGTGGTATAATCTTTATATCATACAAAAGAATGGAGATGATTAAATTGACCAATAATACTATAAAAGACGAAGTAAATGTCAGTAAATTATATGGCTTAGAAACCACTTTATCAAAAGAAGAATTTATAAAAAAATATCAGGTAAAAGAAGAAGGTCTTTCTTCTAGTGAAGCAGAAGAGAGACTTCGCAACTTAGGTTTAAATGAAATTAAACAGGCAAGACCCAAAAAATGGTATCACTACTTCTGGGAAAGCTTATTTACTCCTTTTAACTGTATCTTACTAGGTATTGTTGCTATTTTAATTTATACTGATATTTATTTACCCCCTACGCCAAGTTTTGCTAACATTATTGTAATTGCTATTTTAGTAACCGCTAGCACTTTATTAGATTTTTTTGAAGAATATCGCTCAAATAAAGCAGCAGAGGAATTAAAACAAATGGTAGCTACTACAACAGCAGTTATTCGAGATGGAAAGGAAATTCAGATTCCAATTAGTCATGTAACACTAGGTGATGTTGTAATGCTTTCAGCTGGTAGTATGATTCCTGCTGATTTAAGGCTAATTGAAGCGAAAGACTTATACGTTGGACAATCTTCTTTAACAGGAGAATCTGATAGTGTTAAAAAATTAGTTGAAAGTGAATTAACTATTAATCAATTAGATAGTATTGCTGACTTAGATACAATTTGCTTTATGGGAACTAATGTAATATCTGGAAGTGCAAAAGGTATCGTTATTAAAACGTCAGATTCTACTTATTTTGGAAAAGTTGCTCATACCTTAACAATGGGAAAACCAAAAACAGCCTTTCAAAAAGGAATTGAAAGCATCAGCCGATTATTGATACGTTTCATGTTAATTATGATTCCAATTGTCTTTTTGTTAAACGCATGGAAACATGATATCATAACTGCTTTCACTTTTGCAGTAGCTATAGCTATTGGCATTACCCCTCTATTATTACCTGTTATCTTATCTTCTAGTTTATCCAAGGGTGCTGTTAGAATGTCTAAGAAAAAGACAATTGTAAAAAAACTTGATTCAATTCAAAACTTTGGTGCCATGAATATTTTGTGTACAGATAAAACTGGTACTTTAACAGAAGATAGAATTGTATTAGAAAAATATTTAGATATTAATGGGGAAGAAGATATTAGAGTTTTAAAACATGCTTTTCTTAACGCTTATTTCCAAACTGGTTTAAAAGGGAATATTGATGAGGCTGTTATTAAAAGAGGGCTAGAAAATAATATGGGAAAAATTTCAGAAAAATACAAAAAAATAGATGAAATTCCCTTTGATTTTTCTCGTAGACGTTTATCTGTTGTTGTAAGTGATGGAACGAAAAAACAATTAATTACCAAAGGTGCAGTTGAAGAAATTTTAAATATCTGTACTATGGTCGACTACAAAGGAGAGGTCTCTCCTATTACTAAGGAAATGAAAGAAAATATTAGAAAAATTAGCAAAGCTTTAAATGAAGATGGATTACGAGTTGTTGCTGTGTGCCAAAAAAATGATATTGCTAACACGGAGCATTTTGATGTTTCTAATGAAAAAAACATGGTCTTACTAGGATTTATTGGCTTTTTAGATCCACCAAAAGAAAGTGCCAAAGCATCCATTGCTAAATTAAATCGTGCTGGTATTCGAGTTATCGTTTTGACTGGTGATAATGCTGAGGTTACACGATGTATTTGTAATAAAGTGGATATTAATTCCAAAAATATAGTATTAGGAAGTAAATTAGATAAATTAACAGATGCTGCTGTTTTACGATTATTGCGAAAAACCAATATATTTGCTAAACTTTCTCCTATTCAAAAAGCTAGAATTGTAAGACTTTTAAGAGAATCTGGAAATGTAGTTGGCTATATGGGAGATGGTATTAATGATAGTCCTTCTCTTACTAATTCTGATGTTGGTATTTCTGTTGATACTGCTGTTGATATTGCTAAAGAAGCCGCTGATATCATTTTATTAGAAAAAGATTTAAATGTTTTGCTAGATGGGGTAACCGAAGGCCGACGTACCTATGTAAATTTAATGAAATATATTAAATTAGCAACTAGTTTTAACTTTGGAGAAGTTGTTTCTGTTATTATTGCAAGTGCTTTATTGCCATTTCTACCAGAAACACCCATTCAGTTATTAGTTGAAGGGTTATTATATGATTTTGGACAATTAACTTTACCTTTTGATCATGTAGATAAAGAATCATTGCAAAATCCTAAGACCTTTTCAATTAAAAGTTTAAAAGACTTCATGTTTTTCATGGGACCACTTAGTTCAGCATTTGATATGCTTGTATTTGCTTCTCTTTGGTTTATCTTTCAAGTAAGAGATGTTGCTACCTTTCAAACTATTTGGTTTAGTTATAGTATAACATCAAATTTAATTGGAATGCATATCATTCGAACGGCAAAATTACCATTTATACAAAGCAATGCTCATAAGGCTGTTTATATTTCTTCTATTTCCTTAATTATTATTGGAATTTTAATTCCTTTTACTGGTTTAGGAAACTTAATTGGACTGGTACCAATTGCTGTAAAATACATTTTTATGATTTTTGTCATTACTTTTCTTTACTGTATTGTAGCTATTTTTGCTAAAAAGATTTATATTAAAAAATATGGTGAATGGATTTAATTTTTAAACTATCACAAGGTCTTAATGCTATTAACCTAAAATACACATATTATAAGTCGACAGTATGGCATAAATTTTAAAAAAAAGAGAAAGTCCCCTCTATGAAAAGCAAGGGGTCTTTTGTTTTTATTTCTTTTCCTCCATAAGCAGTTGTTTTCGTTTTGGAAGTGGCAAATCTGAATTCCAAACTAAACGGTTATAGGTTTTTACCATGTATTCCGTTTCACTGTTTGGAGTCTTTAGAATTTGCCCACACTCTAATTCAACTACTCGACACAACCTTAAAGAGAGTCAATATCGACTTGTTTTATTCCTCTATTTTTACTCTTTCTGTTCCTAAAATATCTTCAAAAACTTCTTTAATTTGATTTGTTAAATAAATCTGTCCACATGGTCTTATCTCTTCCTCTATTATAATCTGAACATTTATATTATTCCTATCACCATTAAAATAACGTAATGCACCTCTTAATTTTTCTTTTTGCTCTTCGTTGGCATTTGTAATATCGAATACCAATATCTTTTGCTTCTGCTCCCCAAAATCTTTTATTTCATTGGCAATAATTGTTGTTGTTTCTTCTTCTCTTATGCTTAAACGTCCATCTATCATAACAATATTTTCTTCTATTAAACTTTTTCCAGCATTTAAGTAAGCATTCTCAAATACCAAAATTTCCGCTGTTCCATATAAATCTTCTATTGTCACAAAAGCCATAATTTTATTGTTTTTCGTATACTTTTTTTTGATGGAAGTTATAATTCCAGCATATTTTATTTTTTGTCCATCCATAAATTTCTGCTTTTGATTTGCTGGTATCTCTTCTGTCAATATTTGCGAACTCATTTGTCCATCTAATTCTCTCAATTGCATTGTATTAATTGTGGTTTGTGCTTCTATTTGAGACCTTAATTTTTCTAGTGGATGCCCTGAAATGTAAATTCCTAACATTTCCTTTTCAATCGATAATAATTCTTTATTTGACATTTCTTTATGTTCTTCAAAAGTATATTTTATCTCTTTCATTTCCTCTTTTTCTTGCTCAGAACCTAAATCAAACATAGAAACTTGCCCCTCAAAGCCCTTCTTTCTTCCTTTTTGAATACTATCTATAATTCCCTCAAAAGAAGCCAAAAGTGTACTTCTTGTTTGTTCAAATTCGTCAAACGCCCCTGCTTTAATTAGACTTTCTATACATTTTTTATTAATTGCTTCGTTTGCAATTCTCTCACAAAAATCTGTAAAGCTTTTATATGGTCCATTCTCTTTTCTTTCCTTTACAATACTATTAACTGGTATTGTTCCCACATTTTTAATGCTTCCTAAACCAAAACGAATCTTCGCTTTTGGAAAACTAGATGAAGAATTAGGAATCGTGTCAAAATCCTTATTTTCTTTTTCTACTTCTGATTCTAATGAAGACTTTGGAGCTGTCTCCAATTCCTCATATTCAGTTGTAAATTTTGCATCACTTTTGTTTATTTCTGGTTTTAATATTTGAATACCAAGTGTTTTACACTCATCAATATATTGTGGTATTTTATCTAAATTTCCTAAAAAGCTGTTTAAGGTTGCTGCCATAAACTCTGCTGGATAATAAGCTTTTAGATATGCTGTTCGATAGGCAATTACAGCATAGCAAGCAGCATGCGATTTGTTAAAAGCATATTTGGCAAATTCTGCCATTTCATCAAATATCTTATTGGCTGATTGTTCATCAATTCCATTTCTTACACATCCTGGAACAACTACTTTTCCTTGCTCATCCAGTTGTCCATGAATAAAAATTTCTCTTTCCTTTGCCATAACATCTAGTTTCTTTTTTCCCATAGCTCTTCTTACTAAATCGGCTCTTCCTAGTGAATAGCCTGCTAAATCACGAACAATTTGCATAACCTGTTCTTGATATACCATACAACCATATGTTACATTTAAAATTGGCTCTAACCTAGGATGTGTATATTCATTGTGTCCTGGATTTAATTTTCCTTTTACATACCTTGGAATTTGATCCATTGGTCCTGGTCTATATAAGGAAACTCCTGCAATTAAATCTTCTAGGCAATCTGGCTTAAGTTCCTTCATAAAGTTTGTCATTCCTTGTGATTCAAATTGAAAAATTCCACAAGATTTCCCTTCTTGCCACAATTTATATACTTTTGGGTCTGCCATCTCTTTGTCAAATTCTATATCAATTCCTCTATTTTCTTTGACTAAATCAATAGTATCTTGAATCACTGTTAAGGTTCTTAAACCTAAAAAATCCATTTTTAATAGTCCTAATTCTTCTAATGTTGTCATAATGTATTGTGTTGAAATCTGCTCATCACGGACATACAATGGTACATAAGTGTCTACTGGCTCTTTTGTAATAACCACTCCACAAGCATGAGTTGAAGCCTGTCTCGGCATTCCTTCTAATGACATAGCTATATCTAATACCTTTTTTACCGTTTCATCACTTTCATATCGTTCTTTTAATTCCTTGTTTTGATTTAATGCTTTTTGAATGGTAACATGTAATTCATTTGGTATCATTTTGGCTAAACTATCTGCTTCTGAATAGGGTACATCTAGTACCCTTGCTACATCACGAATTACCATTTTAGCAGCCATTGTTCCAAAGGTAATAATTTGGGATACATGATCATGACCATATTTTTCTGATACATAATCAATAACATCTTGTCTATGTTCATAACAGAAATCTACATCAAAATCAGGCATACTAATTCTTTCTGGGTTTAAAAATCTCTCAAATAGAAGTCCATATTTCATAGGATCAATGTCTGTAATTTCAATAGCATAAGCAATAATAGAACCAGCTCCAGAGCCACGCCCTGGTCCTACTGGTATCCCATGTGTTTTCGCATAATGAATAAAATCCCATACAATTAGGAAATAATCTACATATCCCATTTTTTGAATAACACCAAGCTCATATTCCATTCTTTCTAATATTTCTTGCGATGGATTCTCTCCATACCTCTTCTTGATTCCATCCTCACATAATTTTTTAAAATAATCATAATGAGTTTCAAATTCTGCTGGTACATTATAGTTTGGTAATATCGTATGACCAAACTCAAATTCCACATTACATTTCTTCGCAATTTTTACAGTATTTTCTATCGCATCTGGGAATGCCTTGAAATACGCTATCATTTCTTCTGGCGATTTTACATACAATTCATCTGTTTCAAAACGCATTCTATCTATATCACTCATTCTTTTACCTGTTTGAATACAAAGCAATACCTCATGATTATAGGCATCTTCTCTTCTTAAATAATGAGCATCATTAGTTGCTACAAGTGGAATATCTAGCTTTCTAGCTAAAGCAATTAATTTCTGATTGGCTAACACTTGTTCTTTTATTCCATTGTTTTGAATTTCGATATAATAATCTTCTCCAAAGACTCGTTTGTGCCAGAGTGCAATTTCTTCTGCCTTCTCATTTTCTCCATTTAGCAAAGCCTGATTGACTGAACCTGCTAAACAAGCACTTAAACAGATAAGTCCCTCATGATATTTCTCTAAAACTTCTAAGTCAATACGTGGCTTATAATAATAACCATCTACAAACCCAATTGAAACAAGCTTACTTAAATTCTGATAACCTTTTTGATTTTTTGCTAGTAAAATTAAATGATGATAGCGATTATCAATGTTAGGTTCTTTATCAAATCGACTTCTAGGTGCTACATACACCTCGCATCCAATAATTGGCTTTACTCCTTCTTTTTTACAAGCTTTATAAAAATCAATTGTCCCATACATAGAACCATGATCTGTAATGGCAATTGCATCCATTCCTAATTCTTTGGCTCTTACTGGTAAATCTTTAATTCGATTTGCCCCATCTAATAAACTAAATTCACTATGTATATGTAAATGTACAAAATTTGACATGATTCTTCCTTTCTTTTTTAAGAGTTCCTTATTCATTTCCTATTACAAATAATTAATGTAATTCTTTTTAGTGATTATATCATGTTTTTCGCCATAATTCTACTATTTATTCTATAATTTACTTATATTTCTTTTGGGTAAAATGAGAGCTATTTTTAGGAATCCTTGTGGCTTTGGTTTTAGAGTTTATTAACATTAGGATAGATAGTACAGGTTTTATCCATTCCTACCTTTTTTTATTCATATTCACACCTTGACTAAGGATTATAATAAAAGTATTATTTCTTAATTTGCTATTGTATTCTTATAATATTATCGATATAATTTTATAGAAGGGAGGATAAATTTTATGAATGAAGATATAAGCATACAAAACAAAATATTTGGAAAAACTTTTTTTTGGATGTTTCTAGGTCTTTTAGGTTCTGGTATTTTAGCATGGTATACCTATTCATCTGGTCTATTTATAAAAATTGCACTTGGTGACTATTTTAATGCTTTGTTAATTCTTGAATTAGTTGTTGTTTTACTATTCAGCTTATTATTTAAAAAACTACCACCATTAATTGTAGGCATCCTATATTTTGTGTATTCTATGATTAATGGAGTTACGTTATCTGTTATATTTGCAATTTTCCAATTAAATTCCATCATTTACCTATTTGCCATTTCTGCTTTACTATTTGCTGCCTTAGGTTTTATTGGATATAAAACAACAAAAGATTTAAGTTCTTGGAAACCTTATTTATCAGTATTTTTAATAGCAGGCATTGTACTTAGTTTTATTAATGTTTTTCTATTAAAAAATACTACTTTTGAACTTATCTTAGATTGGCTAATCTTAGCTTTGTTTTTTGGTATTACCATTTATGATATTAATAAAATGAAACTTTTACAAACGGATTCTTCTATTGATACCAATAAAATTCATATCTATTGTGCTATGGAACTATATTTAGATTTTATTAATATCTTTTTAAGAATTCTTTCCATTTTTGGAAAAAGAAAAAATTAATAAATTCCAAAAAACTTGCCAAAGGAATTGCTTTCTTTGGCATTTTTCATTTTTATCAAGTCAATCTTTATATAGTAATATTATTTGACAATTGATTTTCTTTTCGTTATAATACCTCTCTGAAAGGATGGAATTACAATGGATTTTACATTTGAAAGAAAAATTAATTATTATGAAACTGATCGAATGGGAGTTGTACATCACTCTAATTACATTCGTTTTTTGGAAGAAGCTAGATGCCAGATGTTAGCTAGTTGTGATATGCCTTACTCCGACTTTGAAGAACAAGGAGTTATGATTCCTGTACTTGGTGTAAATTGTAATTATAAACAACATGTTACTTTTAATGACGTGATAGAAATCAAACCTTTTGTAAAAGAATTTAATGGTGTTCGTTTAACAATGGGATATTGTGTAACAAATAAAAAAACTGGCAATTTGGTATTAACAGGTGAAACAAAACATTGTTTTACCGATAAAAACCTAAAACCAATTCGTTTGCAAAAACAAATTCCTAATTTTTATGAAAAATTCATCACATTAAAAGATTCCTTATAATTTCCCATAAATCCCTAACCGTTCTGGGTTTAATGAGGTCTTTTGATACTTCATTTTGTCACTATTTAAACCCAGAATTATAGGAATTAAAATCTAAAAGTATCTTTTTAATAATCCTTCAAATCCTTTTCCATGTCTTGCTTCATCTTTGCACATTTCATGTACTGTATCATGGATTGCATCATATCCTAATTCTTTTGCTCTTGTAGCAAGTTTTTTCTTTCCTTCGCATGCTCCACATTCTGCAGCTGCTCTTTTTTCTACATTTAATTTTGTGTCAGCGTCTACAATTTCTCCTAATAATTCTGCAAATTTAGCAGCATGTTCAGCTTCTTCAAACGCATATCTTTTGAATGCTTCAGCAATTTCTGGATATCCTTCTCTGTCTGCTTGTCTGCTCATTGCTAGATACATACCAACTTCGCAACATTCTCCATTGAAGTTGTCTCTTAATCCAGCTACTACTTCTTCGTCTAATCCTTTTGCAACACCTATTTTGTGTTCATCTGCGTAGCTACTTGCTCCTTCTTGTTTTACTTCAAATTTATCTTTTGGCGCTCCACATTGTGGACATCTTTCTGGTGCTTCTTCACCGAAGTGGATGTAACCACATACTTTACATACATATGCCTTCATCTATTTTTCCTCCTAATTTTTATATTTTTTACGTACCTATTTTATCCTAATTTACTTTATAAATCAATATCTCCTTCAAAAATATTTATAGCTGGTCCTTCCATAAATACT
>CAPBNZ010000005.1:0-16681 GCA_948585895.1 uncultured Clostridia bacterium
ATTTAACATTTTATTACGTCTCATTTTAGATAAGTTTGCACTCATTATCTTACCTCCACTTCTTCCTATAAAGAACCTAGTATAATTTATATCATAAAATTACTTCTTTAACAACAAAATGTGGTAAATTTCGATTATAAAAACTAAATAGGATTCTTACTACTTGATTTTTCATTACATTCATTTTCATACGATATTAAATGTTAATTCATTTAAAAAATTAATAAATTCTATGATTGTATAAAATCCACATGATTAATCTTTTTAGATTCCTTACCTATCATATTTTTGTTGGTCTGCAAAAATTTTCTGTGGAATGTATTGGGGTGTATATAAAATAAGGAGATAGTTTAATTGCTATCTCCTTATTCCTCATCGTTATCTTCCTGTTTTTTTATTGTATCCATAATCATAATAAATTTTACACTACCATTATTATCACCATTAAGCATAGTAAAATTGTTATATTCTTTTGACAGTTCTGTTAATTTCTCAACTCTTTCACTTACATTTTTTATATCACCATTGATATAATTACAAATTTTCTGAATGCCTTCTTTATTAAATGTTTGAATTCCATTTGCTAGTTCATTGGCTCCATCATTTAATTTATTTACTCCATCTTGCAATGAATTTGTACCTTTATTTAAGTTATCTAATCCATCTGTCAACTGGTCTAATCCTTCTCCCAATGTATTCATTTGACTGATTACTTGGTTTTGTGCTATCGATTTTACTTGATTGGCTACTTGTTTTGCTGTATTTTTTGCTGCTACTTCTGCTGTTTGGGTTGCAGCAGTTTGAGCAACAGACTGTGCTGTTTGATTTGCAACATTTTGTGCTACTTCTTGTGCTACTGATTGGGCTGTACGATTAGCTACTTGTTTTGCTATTTGTGTGGCAACTCTTTGTGCTGTTTGGCTTGCTACTTGTTTTGCTGTTTCTTTTGCTGTTGCTTCTGCTGCTGTTATAGCTGAATTCTGAGAAAATTGTAAAATAATAGCTTGTTGTTCTTCTGGCAAAGCATTATAGTTAGCATTTGCTTTTAATCCTTTTTTTACGTTTTCGATTATTTGTTGTTTTTGTAATTGTGTTAGTGTCAATCCTGTTACTTGACTAGCAGCTTGATTTCCTATTTGTGTTTTTTGTTCTTCTATTTCACTTGTTGCTTGGTTTGCTGCTTTTTCTCCTATTGCCTTTTTCTGATTTTGAATTGTTTGCTTAGCTACTGTTTGTGCTTGATTTCCTATTTGTACTTTTTGTGTGTCTGACAAATTAGCAGATTGTTTTGCTTGTTCTCCAATATTACTTAATGTTTTTTGGTCTAAGACATCATTTTTGTCCTTTACTAATTGATTGGCTGCTTTCTTAACTTCTGTTTTTATTTGTTTTGCTCCATTATAAGCTTCTTTTGCTCCTTTATTCAGCTCCTTTGTTCCAGATGCTAATTGACTGGTTCCAGATACTAGCTCTTTACTTCCTTTTTGAATTTGACTACTTGCATCCTCTAAGGCATTTACTTGATTATAT
The DNA here is from genome assembly GCA_948585895.1 of uncultured Clostridia bacterium. Lineage (GTDB taxonomy): Bacteria > Bacillota > Clostridia > TANB77 > CAG-508 > CAG-269. The sequence goes on from CAPBNZ010000005.1 coordinate 1,531, forward strand.
AACTTATCTATCTTATTAAAAATTTGTAAATCGTTTTCTTCTAATAATTTTGGCGTTACAAAGCTAATTATATTTCCTAATTCAAAATCTGTTGTATCCATTGTTATTTCAATATTATTTGGTATTTTTAAGTCGATTGAGTCGTTATCTAAACTTTCTTTTAAACCTGGTAGGGCAATTCCCATAATGATGCTCTTACTTCCATCATTTATAATTTTTCCACTGGATATCTCTATATTTTTGTTTTTATCATTTTTGAGAATCGTTCCTGCTACAACCACAAAAGGTGTATACATTTTTTCATTTTTCCCATTGATTTTTACTATATGTTCATCTTGATTGATATATTCTATAGTTATTTTTATATGTCCTGTCTTTCCTATTATTTCTTCTGCTTTTACTTCTTTTCCCTCTATTTCATATTTTACTTTACATTCAATTGGCAACTTTTTTTGACTATTTCCTTGATAGTAAATATCTTTTTTATTGGCCTTCCATATGAATGAATTTCCTTGTTGTGTAAATTCTTCCTCTCCATTTGTATTTTCAATATTAAGCAAATCAGATATATCATTAAGTAATTCTAATTCTTCTTTATTCTCAAGATGAGTGCTTACTATTGTTTGATAATTTTCTCCATTACTATTTATCTTTGAGTACACAGTCTCATCTTTGGTAAAGGCAAAGACTGGTACAGTATAAGCACATATGGTACATAGTAACATACTTGAAATTATTTTTGTTTTTATTTTTGAATTCATTTTCCAAACTTCCTTTCTTTTTCATCTATTTTTTCAGTGGTGCCATCTATTATCGGACTCATCTTACTTGTTGTTTTACAAATCCATTTATCAAATACTATTAAAAACGCTGGTAAAACACTAACGACTACCATCATACTGATAATAGCTCCTCTTGACATTAAGGAACAAAGTGAACGAATCATTTCTATTTTTGAATAAATTCCTACCCCAAAAGTGGCTCCAAAAAAGCATAAACCACTAACAACAATTGAATGAATTGAACTTCCAAGTGCCTCACTAACAGCCTCTTTTTTATTTCTTCCTTCTTTTCTATTATGAATATATTTTGTTGTTATTAAAATAGCATAATCTATGGTAGCCCCTAATTGTATGGTTCCAATAACAATGGATGCTACAAATGGTAAGGTTGTATTTGTATAAAAAGGGATTCCCATATTAATAAAAATGGCAAATTCAATGGCAACTATTAAAATAATTGGTAAAGAAATAGATTTTAATACCATTATCATAATTATAAAGATGACAGCAATAGATACTATATTTACACTATTAAAGTCATGGTTACTTATTTCTACCAAGTCCTTCATTAGTGGTCCTTCTCCTGCTAATATTGCTTTTTGATCATATTGCTTTATAATGTTGTTTAATTGTGTAATCTGATTGTTTAATTCATCAGTTGCCATTTCATATTTTGAATTAATAATTATCATCTGATAATTATCATTTTCAAATACAGATTTTATCTCTTTTGGTAATACTGTTTCTGGTATTACTCCTGCTATTTTGGGATATCCTAATGTCCATTCAATTCCTTCTACTTCTTCTATTTTATCGAGCATTTCATTTACTTTATAGTCTGGTATATTTCTGTTTACTAGCAATACTTCTGGTGATACCACATTAAATTTTTCTTTTAATGTGTTGTTGGCTTCTACACTTTTTAATGTTTCTGGTAAGGATTTATCTAAGTTATAATATATTTCTGTATGATTGTATCCATAGATTGCTATTGGTAAAAAGATGATAAATACTACAATAATTGCTTTATAATGCTTTATACTAAAATTTCTGATTCTTTCAAATTTTGGTAAAATTTCTTTGTGTTTTGTTTTTTCTAGTAAACTATCAAAGATTAATAACATAGATGGTAAAACAGTTATAACGCATATGACTCCTAATAAAACTCCTTTTGCCATAACAATTCCAATGTCTTTTCCTAATGTTAAATCCATACTACAAAGTGCTAAAAATCCTGCTATTGTGGTTAGAGAACTTCCGAATTACAGATACCATAGTTTTGCTAATAGCATATGCCATAGCTTCCTTTTTACTTGGATAATTTTTTTGTTCTTCTTTATAGCTATGGTATAAGAAAATGGCAAAGTCCATTGTTACCCCCAATTGAAGTACACTACTTATGGCTTTTGTAATATAGGAAATCTCCCCTAAAAAGATATTGCTTCCCATATTATATAATATTGCTATTCCTATATTTACTAATAAAAATAAAGGTGCTATATAGGAATCTAAAGCTAGTTGTAAAATAATAATGCATAAAGCAATAGCAATTATTACATAAATGGCAATCTCAGAGTTTGCCAGATTTCTTGTGTCTAGTACAGTTGCTGACATACCACTTATTTTACATTGTTCATTTGTTATTTTTCTTAATGTTTCGATTGTTTGCATGGTAGTATCAGATGAAATACTATCCTTAAATGTAACTAATAATATGGTATCTCCATTTTTATAAATTTTGTTTTTTATTTCTTCGGGTATCATTTCAATTGGAATGTTTGTTCCTACTATGTCTGCAACTCCAATCACTTTTTCTATATTATCAATTTCTTTCATTTTGTTTTCTAATTGTACGATATCTTTTGTTTTCATATTTTCAAGTACAACGATAGAAAATGCTCCCATATTAAAATCCTCTGATAATATGTTTTCTCCTTTAATGGTTTCAATATCTTCTGGTAAATATACTAAAATGTCATAATTAACGTGAGTTAATTTTATCCCTATTACAGATGGTATTAACAATAAAAGTGCGATTGCTAATATTATTTTTCTATGTTCGCATACAAATTTTCCAAATTTGATTTTAAACATTTTAGGTCTCCTTTCTTTTTTCTAAATATAAATTTAACTGACCATTAGTCATTAATGTATTATATTACTTTTATGACCGTTGGTCAATACTTTTTCTATTTTTATTGATTATTTTTCTTTTTTATGACATAATATAATCCTAATATCGCATGTTATGCTGTGTGATTAAAGGATAAAAGGAGATTATTATGGGAATTATTGAACAAAAAAATGAGAAAGAAAATAGATTATTAGAAACTGCCTTTAAATTATTTACAGAAAAAGGAATTAAAAGTACTTCTATCCAAGAAATTGTAGATAATGCAAAAGTGGCAAAAGGTACTTTTTATTTATATTTTAAAGATAAATATGAGATTCGTGATATTTTAATTACCAAAAAATCAGAAAAATTATTTTCAGAAGCTCTATCTAAAATGAGAAAAAATTACATTCAAAATTTTTCTGATCAAATTATTTTTATTATTAATTATGTAATAGATGAGCTTGCTAGGAATCCGCTTCTTTTAAAATTTATTTCTAAAAATTTGTCTTGGGGAGTTTATAATAGAACAATTATAAAATTATATGACAGACAAGAATTAAAACCAGATGGTTTGTATTCATTATTTTTAAAAGGTGTTGAGGAAAATCATATTGAATTAGAGAATCCTAAGGTTACTTTGTTTATGATTATAGAGTTGGTAAGTTCAACTTGTTTTGATTCTATTTTATATCAAAATCCTTTACCTATTGAAGAATATAAACCTTATTTATATAATGCTATACGAAATTTTCTAAAATAAATTCTTAGAAATCCATAACAATAAAGTCCTTAAAAGAGCAAGGTACTAATCTATTATTTTGCAATACCTCGTAAATGGTCAAACCATTGATAGCAAGTGTGATTGGAGCAATCATCCCATTTTCTATTTAAGAAGTTTGCGACATACAAGGTGTTGCAGAATAATAAATTAGCACCTTGCTTCCTTAAGTAATGACCTGTTGATATTCATAAAACTGATTTTGTCATATCATATTGCTTTTATTTTTTCCATATATTTGTATGGGGTGAATACTTTTGCTAATAAAATCTTTTAAAATAAGTAAAAAATTAATTATCTTTTTCATAGTTTTGATTGTTCTATTGTCTAGTATTACTATTTTTTATTCATTAACTTATAAGACTACAAATACGATTAATGTTTCAGCTAGTGGAGAAAAAGAAGAAAAGAAAGACTTTATTAAATGGGTCGATTTTAATGTTACTGCTGAAGTCTTAAATTTAACGGCTAAATTAGATATTGATTCCCATAATAAAGAAGAAAATGTGGTTTATAATTGGATTGAATTATTAGCTTATTTGTCATGTAAAAATGGTGGTAATTTTAAAAATTTTCGTATAAATGATTTGAATACTTTAGTAGAAGAGTTAAAAAATGGGCAAACAATACATAATCTTACACAAAGTATGAAGTTTTATAACTATTATTATGAAAGCTATTTGGCTGCTTTAGGTGGTTTCATTGGTAATTATTCTATTGAGGTTTCAAATCAAGATGGCACAAAGTCTTATCAAGAAAAATATGGATTAAAGGCTTTTCTTCCTATTGCTAAAAATTACGCCTTTAGTCATTATGACGATTTTGGAAATGCTAGGTCGTACGGTTTTAAAAGAAATCATTTAGGAAATGATTTAATGGGTAGTATTGGTACACCTATTATTGCTGTAGAATCTGGAATTGTTGAAAACTTAGGCTGGAATCAATATGGTGGTTGGCGAATTGGTATTCGAAGTCTTGATTCCAAGAGATATTATTATTATGCTCATCTAAGAAAAGACCATCCTTATGCCGAAGGTTTGGAGGAAGGTTCTATTGTTAAAGCAGGAGATGTAATTGGCTATCTTGGAATGACTGGTTATAGCATTAAGGAAAATGTAAATAATATTAATGTTCCTCACTTGCATTTTGGTATGCAATTAATTTTTGATGAGTCTCAAGTAGATAGTCCAAATGAAATCTGGATTGACGTTTATGCGATTATTGAGTTCTTAAAGAAAAATCGCAGTGAAGTTTATATGGCAAATCAAGAAACTAAGGATTATGAAAGAAAGTTCGATTTGATGGAAAATTCCTTGACAGAATAGAACAAAAGCAACATGATTAAAATTTTTGTCCTTTTAGATTTCTTACAGGTTGCATTTCTGTTCGTCTATGAAGATTTTTTAGAGTTTTTCTGCGGAACATATCTTGTTGTATAGAAAAATAAAGGGATGTTTTTGCATCCCTAATATTTGCTATCTAAGTTAACTATGTTGTCTCACAATTTTGCTTATTTTTTTCCTAATACAATTTTTATCTCTTTATTTATTTTTCCTCTTGTTACTTTTAATGTAACCTCATCATTTGGCTTTTTAGTATAAATATACTGTCTTAAATCATTCATTGTATTAAAAGATAGATTGTCTATATTAGTAATGATATCTCCTTCTTTTAATTCCGTATTATCAGCTGGTCCATTTTTTGTAATTTGAGCAATATAGATACCTTTTTCAAAATTCAGATTAGAACTAGAATTTAGGTAAGGGATTACTTCTTTATCATAGGCATATATGCCTATTGTTGCCTCTACAAATTCTCCTTTATTTTTAAAACTTTCAATAATTGGTTTAATGATATTAATAGGAACTGCAAATCCAATTCCTTCTGCTGATGAAATTTTGACAGTATTAATTCCTAAAACCTGTCCATTTGGATAAATTAGAGGTCCCCCACTATTACCTGGATTAATGGTTGCATCGGTTTGTATTAAACCTGTCATATAAGAGGATTTATCTGCTTCTTCTATTTTTATAGTTCTATTTTTGGCACTGATAATTCCTGATGTTACAGTTCTTCTAAATTCAAATCCGAATTGGATTTCCGAATAGCATATACAGTCTCTCCCACTCGAATTTGACTAGAGTCCGCTAATTCTACATATTCTAAATTTTTAGCATTTATTTTTGTAATAGATAAATCTAAATCTGAGTCACTCCATACTACCGTTCCATCATGATTGTTTCCATTTTCTAACGTTATATAACATTTACTATATTTGCCTCCTGTTACATGTTCATTACTTAAAATATATCCATCCTCTGTTACTATCATTCCTGTTCCTAGTCCTAATTCGCTTTCTGTGCTTTTTGATAAAATACTATTTCCTGCATTTCTTAGTTTCGAAATACCAACTATTTTTCGGGTTGTGTCTTCTATTATATCTGCTACTTTTTTGCTTTCTTGTTCTACTGATTCCACAGTTTGTGTGTCTACTGTGGATAAAGTTTTAGTTGTATCATACTCTGAGGGATTGATTTCTATATTTTTGTATGTAGTATATAGATAAATACTAAAAATCCATATTGCTGCTGCAATAATAAAAGTTAAAATTACTTTTTTTTGGTTTTTTATTTTCCTTTTTCTTTTCAAAATATGGTCACCTCAAAAATAGTATTTCCAATTTTTCTATTTTTAAACTACTTTTTTGGTTCTCCCCATTGGTCCCCATTGGTTCCGGGTTTAAATGGGGAATATTGTTGGTGTAATTAGCAAAGGATAAAGATGTACAAAAACAAAAAAATCATTGGTTTTGAAATAAAAATGGTTATAAAAATTAATTTAAAATTTAGCTTAATCAAAGTTTTATACTAAAAAATGTTGGTAATAAAAATGACTTTCAATATAATTTCAGAAAATGTCCCCATTTAAACCCGGAACCCATGGAGACGTAAGCGATGGAAATGGATGGGGACAGTGGGAAAAGTTTCGTGGAAAAAGTATTGACTTTTTCTGACAAGAAACTATATAATTTGATAAATATGATAAATATAAGGTGATAGAATGAAAAAGGATGTTTATGAATTAACAAATGCTCAAAAGTCAATTTGGCTTACAGAGCAATTTCAAAAAGGTACAAGCATTGGAAATATATCTGGAATGATAATAATTAATGAAAAGATAGATGTAGAAAAATTAACTTTATCTATTCAAGAATTTGTGCGTAGAAATGATAGTATGCGTACAAAATTGTTTGTGGAAAATGGTACGCCAAAACAATATTTTGATGATTTTTACGATTTTCCAATTGAAGTTAAGAATGTTTGTTCTGATAAAGAAGTGGATTGTTTAGCAAATGAGCTTGCTACTACCCCTTTTTCTTTATTGGATTCTTGCTTATTTCACTTCAGTTTATTCGTATTACCTAATGGGCATGGTGGCGTTTTTATTTCGTTTCACCACATTATTGGTGATGCTTGGACAGCTGGTTTAATTGTGAAAGGTATTATGGATATTTATGAAAATTTAATTCATACAAATGAATGGAATGAAAATAAAAGTTTTTCTTATTTGGATTATATTTATTCTGAGAAGGAATATTTAGCAAGTCCAAAATTTGAAAAAGATGCTGAATTTTGGAAACATACTTTTGATTTTATTCCTCTTGTTCCTGAGCTTCCAAGTGAAAAACGTTTAACATCAACACCTAGTATAGAATATGCTTGTAAAAGAGAAGAGTTTATTTTATCAAAAGATTTTGTTACTAAAATAAATGCTTTTTGCAAAACTTATCACATTTCTATTTTTCATTTCTTTATGGGAATTTATGCAATTTATACAAATCGTGTTTGCAATTTAGATGATTTTGTTATTGGTACTCCTATTTTGAATCGAACTAATTTTAAGGAAAAATTATCTACTGGTATGTATATTAGTACCATTCCTTTCAAGCTTCATATTGATTCTACTATGAGCTTTGTTTCCTTTTTGCAACTAATCTCGCAAGATATGAAACAAGTTTTTAGGCATCAAAAATATCCCTATCAAAATCTTTTACAAGATTTAAGAAAGATTGTTCCACAAACCCCTAACTTATATGATTTCTTAATTTCTTACCAAAATAGTAAAAATGATGCACAAACTAATTCTGTTCCTTATGAAGCCAAATGGGTATCTAATGGTAATGTTTCAGATAGTTTAAATATTCATCTTTATGATACAAATGATAAGGGAAGTTTACACATTGCATATGATTATCAAATTAATAAATATACCCAAGAAGATATGGTAGCTTTGCATTCTCGTATTATATCCATTATAAATCAAATTTTGGAAAATAACACAATGGCTTTACAAGATATTACCATTTTATCAAGTCAAGATAAGCAAGATTTACAAAAAAATATTGTTTCTACACAAGAAAAGTTTTGTTTTGGTGATAATATTTTAAAACAAGTCGAACAAAATTCTAAAGATTATCCTGACAAAATTGCTATTGAGACTGCTTTTAGTTGTATTTCTTATCATGAATTATTGTTACGAGTCAATCAGCTTGCTAATTATTTAATTGCAAGTGGCTTGCAACAAAATAGCAATATCGGAATTTTCACGAATCGAACTATTGATGTAATTGTTGGTATTCTAGCTATTTTAAAAATTGGTTCTACTTATGTTCCTATTGACCCAGAATACCCAAAAAATAGAATCAATTATATGGTAGAAAAAGCCAATTTAGATTTTATTTTAACAGATAATCTAGCTTTAGCCAGTCTTGTTGAAAACAAAGAGATTTCTTTATTGCCTATTAATGAAAAACAATATAGCAATTACTCTTGTATTTTTACAAAAAATATTAAATATGATATTGACCAAAATTTATATATTGTGTTTACTTCTGGTTCTACTGGAAACCCGAAAGGGATTACAATATCTCATAAAAATATGTTAAACTTAATTTATTTTGAAAAAGAAAAAACGAATCTTCTAACAGGAAAAAACCGTATTTTACAGTTTGCTACTATGAGTTTTGATGTTAGTTACCAAGAGATTTATTCGGCTTTTCTAAGTGGTTCTACCCTAGTTTTAGTAGATGAATCGGTTCGAAAAGATAGCTATAAATTAACTAATTATTTGTTAGAAAAACAAATTGATACTTTATTTATACCACCAGCTTATTTGCGATTATTAACAGAAGAAGACACCAATGTGGCGAAGTTTAAAACTTATATTAAAAACATTATTACAGCTGGTGAGCAATTAGTTATTACAAAGGGAATCCAAAGTCTTATTTCATCTGGTATCAAAATCCATAATCATTATGGACCTGCGGAGACTCATGTTGCTACTACTTATATAGTAAATCAGAAAAATACGGAAATTAAGCCACCTATTGGTTCCCCTATTTCTAATACTAATGTTTATATTTTAGATAAATATAACAAAATCTGTCCTTGTTATACAGTTGGGCAAATTGCTATTAGTGGTGACTGCGTAGGTAATGGTTATTTTCAAAATGCTGATTTGACACATGAAAGATTTTTGACTGATTTTTATTCTGATAAAAAAATGTACCTAACAGGTGACTTGGGCTATTTGGATAATAAATATTGTGTTCATTATTTAGGTAGACAAGATTTTCAGGTTAAAATCAATGGCTTTCGAATTGAATTAGAAGAAATCGATAAAGTTTTTATGGATATCAAAAATGTCCAAAATGCTGTTAGTGTTATTGTAGAAGAAAATCATAAAAAGCACATTGTTACTTATTATACTTTATTAGATGATGTTTCTGAATCTACTTTATATGAGCGATTAAAAGATAAGTTACCAACGTATATGATGCCTTCTCGTATTATGAAATTAGAAAAGTTTCCTTTAACAATTAATGGGAAAGTAGATAAAAAAGCTCTTCCAAAAGTAAATTTATTGGAGAATTCTTTGGAATTTATCGAACCAAAGACACCACTTGAAATTCAATTTTCTACTTTATGGAAAGAAATGTTTCATACCGATAAGATATCTACAAATTACAATTTCTTTGCTATTGGTGGAGATTCTCTACTAGCCATTAAAATGTCTGCTAAGATATTAGATAGTTTTCAGGTAGATATTTCGGTAAAGGATATTTTTAAAACTCCTGTGTTTTCTGATTTATTAAATTTAATTACTATTAATCAAGCAAAAACAAAGATAAAACTTCCAGTAGCAGAAGAAAAAGAGTATTATCCTTTATCTTCTGCCCAAAAGAGAATTTATTATACCAATCATGTAATTGGAACAAATCATGTTGTTTATAATTTGCCTGGTGCTTTGGTGGTAAAAGAAGTTTTAGATAGTAAAAAGGTAGAGAAAGCTTTGAATCAGCTAATTCAAAGACATTCTAGTTTCCGAACTTCTTTCCATTTAATAGATAATAAACCAATGCAAAGAATTGAAAAAGAAGTAAAAATAAAATTAAAAGTGTTACAGGAGAGCAGTCACAATAGACAAAAATTAGTGGATAGTTTTCCCCATTCTTTTGATTTGAGCAAAGCTCCTTTATTACATGTGACAATGTATATTTTGGATAATAAAGAGACACTAATTTTAATGGATATGCATCACATTATTGTAGATGGTACTTCTTTAAATATTATGATAAAAGATTTTTGTGATTTTTATAATGGTATGGATACAAATTACAATAAAACTTTTTCTTATAAAGATTTTGCTGTTTTTGAAAATAAACTGATTTCTTCTTCTAAACTTGCAAGCATAGAAAATTATTGGCTTTCTAAATTTGAAAATAAAACCATTCCTGTTTTAAATTTGCCTTATGATTTTGCAAGACCAGTTATCAAGTCTTATAGTGGAAGTAAAATCGCAAAACAGATAACAAAATCAGATTTTGAAAAATATGAAAGTTATGCTAAATCACTTGGAATTTCTCCTTATATGTTTTTCTTGTCTGCTTTCCTTCTTGTTTTGTATAAATATACCAACCAAAATGATTTGATTTTGGGTACACCAACTGCTGGAAGAGATTTAGAAGAAGTGCAAAATTTAGTAGGTATGTTTGTAAATAACATTGTTTTATCTCATACCATAGAGGAAAATGATACCATATTAGAATTTCTTGCCAAAGTAAAAACAACAACTGTCGATGCTTTAACTTATCAACCTTATCCTTTTGATAAATTGGTCAAAAAATTAAATTTGCCAAAAGATACTAGCCGAAATCCTTTATTTGATGTTATGTTTATTTATCAAAATATGCCACTTGATAAGCTAAAATTAGAAGGTAAAACTATAAGATTTATGGAGGGTAAAACCAATATTGCTAAATTTGATTTATCGTTAGAAGTTCTTCCTTCTTCTTATACTATTCGTATAGAATATGGTAGTGCCTTGTTTAAAGAAAATACCATACAGCAATTTATGGCACATTATCTAGAAGCTTTGGAAAATATGTACCAAAATAGTTCTCAAAAAATAAGTGAAATTTCTATTTTAACACAAAAAGAAAAACAATATTTATTAGAAGATTTTAACCATACCTATTTGGATTATCCACAAAATGAAACCATTTCTACTTTGTTTGAAAAACAGGTAAAAAAGACTCCAAATTCTATTGCTCTCACTTTTCATGATACCTGTCTTACTTTTGATGAATTGAATCGTAAAGCCAATTCTCTTGCTCATTATTTAAGAGATTTAGGCATTACTAGAAATGATATAGTAGGTATTATGCTTCCTAGATCTTTGGAATTAATTATTTGCATGTTGGCAGTTTTAAAAGCTGGAGGAACTTATATACCAATCGACCCTACTTATCCAAAAGATAGAACACAATACATGCTAACCAATAGTAAAGCTAAATTTTTATTGACTTTTGCTAAAGTAAGTAAAAATCTTCCTTTCGAAAATAAGATAGAGGTAAACTTAGAAAATGATACTATTTATTCTTTGGATAGCCAAAACTTACTATCTATCAATGAACCATTTGATTCTTCTTACATTATTTATACTTCTGGTTCTACGGGTCTTCCAAAAGGTGTAATTTTAAATCACAAGGCTTTAGTGAATTTGTCTTATTATTTAAGTGATTATGTAGATTTTTTAAATGGTACTAGTTTGGCTAAAAATATGCTTTCTGTTACGACAGCCAGTTTTGATATTTTTGTTTTTGAAACACTCATTTGTTTACAAAAAGGGCTAAAAATTATTCTTGCTGATGAAGAGGAACAACGTGTTCCTTCACTATTAAATAATTTAATAGAAAAACAACATGCTCAAATGATACAGATGACACCATCTAGAATGCAGTTCTTAATGGATAACATTCAAGAAATTCCCGCTATTTCTAATTTGCAATATGTCGTATTAGCAGGTGAACCATTACCAATAACATTACTAAAATCTTTAAGAAATTTGGGAATTAAAAAGGTATATAATGGTTATGGTCCTTCTGAAACAACGGTATTTTCAACCTTTACCGATGTTACAAATTATGAAAAAATGACCATTGGTAGACCTCTTGCCAATACGCAAATCTATTTACTAGATAAAAATTTGAATTTAGTGCCACAAGGAGTAGCTGGTGAATTGTATATTGCTGGTGACGGCGTAGGAAATGGCTATTTGAATAATCAAGAGCTTACAAATAAAAGTTTTATAGAAAATCCTTTTATACCAGATACTCTTATGTATAAAACAGGAGATAGTGGGAAACTTCTTCCAAATGGTGAAATTTATTATTTAGAAAGATTAGACAATCAAGTTAAAATAAGAGGACTTAGAATTGAATTGGAAGAAATTGAAAGCGAAATTATAAAATTTCCTGGTATGCAGAAAGTAAAAGTAATAAAACAAACGATTCAAAATAGAGAGTTTATATCTGCTTATTTTGTTTCGAATGCTAGAATTCGAATCAGTGAATTAAGAAGCTATCTTGCTAAACGATTACCAAATTATATGGTTCCTTCTTATTTTACTGCCTTAGATGATTTTCCTTATACCCCAAATGGAAAAATTGATAAAAGAGCTTTACCTCTTCCAAAGGCAATTTCTAGTCAAGAAATGAAAATAGAAAAACCAAAAACAAAAACACAAAAACAATTAGTGGCAATTTGGGAAAGAATTCTTCACATTTCTCCTATTGGAATTAAAGATAATTTCTTTGAGTTAGGTGGCGATTCTATTTTAGCTATGACATTACATATCGAATTATTAAAATTAACAGATAAGATTTCTTATGCAGATATTTTTAGTAACCCTTGCCTTGAGGATTTAGCAAAACAAATTGATACGCAAAAGCGTGAGTCTTCTAAAAAAATAGACGATACGTTAAAATATCAATATCAAGATATTTTAGAACCTTGTTTGACACTTCCAAAAGAATATGTATATCAATCACCTAGAAATATTTTAATCACTGGAGTTACAGGATTTTTAGGTAGTCATATTTTAGATAGTTTTTTACAAAAAGAAAAAGGAAATATTTATTGCTTGATTCGAAATGAGCCTGGTCTTACTCCTCATATTAAGTTATTAGATAAATTGCATTTTTACTTTGGAACAAAATATGATTCTTTTATCGATAAAAGAATTTTTGTGATAAAGTGTGATATGCTAGATGAAAACTTAGGTTTAAGTAAAAAAGATTTAAATGAACTTTCTTCTCATGTAGATACTGTAATTAACTGTGCTGCTAAGGTTTCACATTATGGTTCTTACCATAGTTTTTATGATATTAATGTAAAAGCTGTTGATTCTTTAATTCGCTTTTGCTTAGATTACAATAAGAGATTTTACCAAGTATCTACTTTAAGTGTTTCTGGAAATTCTTTTGTAGATCAATATTATGAAGAACAAAATATGACAGAAAAAGTAAATTATAGAGAAAATAATTTTTATATTGGACAACCTTTAAATAATGTCTATATTAGAACAAAATTTGAAGCGGAAAAATTAGTCTTATCTGCTATTCAAAATGGATTAGATGGTTACATTTTAAGAGTTGGTAATTTAATGCCTCGTAAGTTAGATGGCAAGTTTCAACAAAATATAAAAGAGAATGCTTAGACTTTTAGCATTTTTAGAAATTGGATGTATTCCTGACACTTTACTAAATGGCTATTTAGAATTTACCCCTATTGATTATACTGCAAATGCTATTTTAGATTTAATTTGTTATCCATCTGTTAAGAATAGAGTTTTTCATATTTTTAATGATAAGCATATTGCTATTTCTGATTTCTTACATTTATTGAAACTTTATAACTATTTAATAGACGCTATTCCTGAAAAGGATTTTAAAGTAAAAATTGAGACAATATTAAAAGATGATTCGCAAAAAGAAATCATGAATTATCTAATTCATGATTTTGATAAAGACTTGAATTTGTCTTATAAAACCAATATAATATTAAAATCTGACTTAACAAAAAAATATTTAGAAAATATCGGCTTTGATTGGCCAGCTATTGATAGTAATTATGTTAAAAATTTAATTACTTGTATTGAACTTTTAAGAAAGGAATGATAGTTTTTATGGATGATGTAATTTCAGTAAGTGCTTCTACCTTAATATTATTGTTGATACCACTTCTTTTTACGATTTTCATGATAACTACTTTGTTATCTGTTAAGAAAAAAAATCAATTGCATATTATCTTTATTACTGTGTTTATTTTGCTGGCACTATGGTTTATTGGATTAATTGCTCAAATTATTTTATCTGATAGATTTCATATTAATCCAATTTACTTTGAATATTTTATCTATATATCAGCTTGTTTTACACCTGTTTTTATTTTCTTTTTAGCTAAAATATTCACTCATACAAAAATAAGATTTAGAAGATTAGATTTACTACTATTTGTAGTTCCAATTGTTTCTCTTCTTATTTTATGGACAAATGATTATCATCATTTGTTTTATAAATATTATAGTGTATCAATGGCATATTCAGAATTTGGACCTTATATGTTTGTGTATTCTTCTTATTCTTATGCCTTGATGATAATTGCTTGTATTATGCTAATTAAATATTCCATCCAAAATTCTGGTTTCTTTTCAAAACAGTCTATTTTAATTTTTATTGGTGCTTTAACGCCACTTTTAGTGAATATGGCTGGATATGCTGGAATTGTTAACTTAAATGTTTATTCTACTCCAATTTCTTTTACAATTGGAATTTTGTGTTTTGCTTTGGCTGCTTTTAAATTACAATTTTTTAATACCACTCCTATTGCCTTACAAAAAATTGTAGATAGAATTTCAGATGGCTATATTATTGTAAATGAAGATAATAGAATTTTAGATTATAACCAAACATTTCTAACTATGTTAAAGATACATTCTAAAATCAGAAATAAGGATTTTCGTGAGTTTATAAAAAATGCTTCCCAAGATTCTATAAAAACTTTTGAAACAATAGAGAAAACGTTTACTAGAATTAAAGAATCTCCCAACCAAACTATTATTTTAGACCGTTTT